>JAYTIQ010000151.1:0-6363 GCA_043731705.1 Rugosibacter sp. | reverse complement strand
CTTTACTTAGCACCTACCACCCCTCTTCGATCTAAACAGATTTAATTGTGTGTAACTACCAAGTTAAGCACATACGCGCATACGTTGTATCTCTTAGTTATTATTCGCCAAGCGCCTGATAAATATAGTCTTCCATATTATGCTTTTGCATTACAAAACCAGAGGGCATGTTGAGCGGTGCCGTGATTTGTTCTTCCTGCATATCGCCAAGAATCAATGCACGGTGCGCTACACGCCATGCCCCATTGCGCTCTTCAAATCGGTCGACATAACGAGCGGTAGCAAATTTTCGTACTCCACAATTGCCCGAGAGCACATCTGTCGCTTCTGGGCCAAATCGTTGAAATACCAAAAAGTACGACTCAACCACCGCGACGTCACCGGCCAGAAAATCGATCAGCAAATTAGACATGAAGTGCATTGAGTGCTCTTGATGCGTGTGAGCTTGCGCCACACGCTCTAAAAACTCATCGGCCGGGCCGTTGAAAAATCCGTGCTCATCCCTCGCACCCTCATGATAAGTTGATAACGCAAGCCGCCAGTCTTGTCTGTCGATTCCACGAATAAACCGTTTCAGCGTATCTTCGATTTCATGACGCGCGCGAAGTTCGTCCAAATAACTCTCAAAGAATTTACTAGACATCCATGAGCTCCTCACTACATTTTTTTAATTCCAAAAATTTTAACTCACTTTGGAAATTTGTCTTGGCATCATTACAAACCAATAAAAATTGGCTCACCTTTAAGAAGCAAAACCTAATTCGTTATAAATTTGATAACATTCGGGTGCCAACTTGTGGTCATGACCACTACTAGTTTTTCTGGCAATTCGAATAAATTTCATTCACTTACACCAATCGTGCCCTCCTTCATTCAAAAGATTTAGATTTTTCCTGACCTTCATTTTGAACTGAAAACCCTATGCTATTTATTCTTTACTACATTATTGCCATCACCATTCTGGTGATGCACTTTACGGGCTTTCTCGCGCGGCGTAATTTGGAATGGGTGGTTTTACTTCTGGCAGTTACAGTATTCCCCGCAGTCCTATATCTTTAGTTTTCAAAAGAATGACTTGACGACTAAGCAAAGTCAATAAAAAATACCCAATAAAAAAACCACTCAATGCGAAAGTGGCTTTTTTATTGGGTATTTTTAATACTACATGCTTGTATAAATACATTAAAAGCTGCATCACCACACCGACTAGGCCTTCGGGCTGTGGCAAAACCAGTTTTCTATCCGTGCTCAATCGGCTACCAGACTTGATTCCAGGCGCCAGAGTACAGGGCCGCATTCAATTTGAAGATCCCATGTACCTGTCTCTCGCACGGCTGCCATGGCGTTGCGCCGTCGCATCGGTATCCTCTTTCAGAAACCCAGCCCGTTTCTGCTTGCTATCTGCCGCAATCTGAAATGACCCTTGCGCGAACACGGAGGAACAGTTCAGTTTTACTGACTATTCCCTGACTCAAGCTCAACATCTATGCCGACTATAGTATCGAGCACGGTATTTACCAGCGCTTCATCTTGATCTGACCATTCAGCATCAGGGGTGTTGCTGGTAGTGCTAAGCGGGGTGATGTCGAAATCGACAAACTGGTCACCAATTTTCAACACCTGCATGCCGGAAGGGTGATCTGTCAACTGCCACTCGTCAGGAACTTCAAGTTCGGCACGGATAAGGATAGTGATGTTTTTCATGGGTACTCCATTGGAATAGTGGGGGATGTAACAGGCAAGGCGAGCTTTATTAGTGCAGAACCTTGAAGCAGAATCGCGCCAAGTATCGAAAGTTCATATTTTTGCTGATAACGCCCCGGCGAATAATCGCTGGCCAAACGGACCCTATGCGGGTGCTATAACCAATTTGTACCCAAACAATTTACCAAAAAAATGGGAAAATTATGCCAAAAAACAACGTTGTAAAAAATTCCTAGTTCTTATTCTTAGAACTTTTTCCCATCATTTTTGGTAGGCGCGATTGGACTCGAACCAACGACCCCCACCATGTCAAGGTGGTGCTCTAACCAGCTGAGCTACGCGCCTACTTAAGAAGCGGAGAATTCTACCTGAAATGCGCATAGCGTCAAACTGTTTTAGTGAATTGAAACCAAAGTCATGCGCTATTTTTTCACAATACAGGGAGGCAAGTTCTAACAAAAGACGACATTACAGAAACTCTGCGCTGGCCAGCTCTACTCTCTATCAACTCTCTAATATGGGTTTACAGATTACGGGATGGACGTTATAGTCAATCAATGAATAGAACACCCTTCAAGAAAACAGGTGCTTTTTTATTGCTTGGCCTGTTGCTCGCATCAGGTGCACAAGCTAATGAACCCATCATCATTCCACCACCACTGCGGGTGTCATTCATTGATCGCGCAACAGCGACTGCTCAAGACGTCATCGATAAAGCCGTTGATCTACTCGGAATTCCTTACCGTTTTGGTGGGACCACACCTGAATCCGGGTTTGACTGTTCTGGTTTTGTGCGCCACGTATTCCGTACAGGATTTGGGTTGATTCTTCCACGTAGCGCTCTCGAGCAGAGCAAAGCTGGACAAGCTGTTCCATTTACCGAGCTCAAACCTGGCGATCTGGTTTTCTTTAACACCATGCGTCATGCGTTTTCGCATGTCGGTATTTATCTTGGCAATGATCAGTTTGTGCATGCCCCACGCACCGGTGAACGGGTTCGTGTCGATAGCATGAGCGACAACTACTGGATACAGCGATTTAATGGTGCCCGGCGCGTTAATCTTGAATGATTAATCGGTGGTTCAAACACCCCCTCTTTTGCAACGCCAACTGTAATTTCAACTCATAATCTTGAGGAATGATAATGATCAACCCGGAAATTGCTGCAAAATCACCTTTCGCTGTCGCTGTTGAAGTCGGCAAAGATTACTACTGGTGTTCATGCGGCAAATCCAAAGGCCAGCCTTTCTGTGATGGCAGCCATAAAGGATCGTCGTTTTCGCCGCTGAAATATACCGCCAGCGAAAGCGTAACAGTCTACTTTTGTGGTTGCAAACACAGCAAAAATGGTGCGCTCTGCGACGGCTCACATAAATCACTGTAGCTTGAAAATCTCCCCAAGAAATTTAATTCAAGCTACTTTTTCACACGCTGCAGCTGATGATTCCATGGCTGTCGGCTGACCTTGTTTTCCCACCGGTTAGCTCGGCCCTCACTGAGCCAACCGGCCCCAATGGCCTTCTCGCCGCAGGTGGTGATCTTTCGCCGCCACGCTTACTTGTGGCTTATACGCAAGGAATTTTCCCTTGGTATTCACCTGGTGAACCAATCCTGTGGTGGAGTCCTGACCCACGCATGGTGCTCTTTCCAGAGGAGGTCAAACTATCACACTCTTTGGCCAAAACACTCCGTAACTCAGCCTACAGCATCCGCTTTGATACCGCCTTTTCTGCTGTGATATCAGCTTGTGCGCGTAAACCACGATCTGGCCAAAGCGGAACTTGGATCAGTACTGAAATGATCGCGGCTTACGAGAAACTACATCACCTCGGCTATGCCCATAGCGTAGAAACATGGATCGATGGTGAATTAGTCGGCGGGCTTTATGGCATCGCAATCGGGCGGGCTTTTTACGGCGAATCGATGTTTAGCCAGATACGTGATGCATCAAAAATTGCGCTCGCTCATTTATGTGCGTACCTCAAACAGCAAGAATTTGGCATAATCGATTGCCAAATGGAAACCACTCACCTCACCTCTCTCGGTGCTCGCCTAATTGCCCGTAGCGACTTTATTGCTACGCTGGCGACATTGACCAACGCAGGCCCAGCCCTAGGCTCGTGGCCTGCCATGGCTATCGACGGTTATTTCAAGGGGGCGCGATGACACACCTGCGTGATTTACCTGCCTTCCCTTTATTGCAGTTCTATACCACTACACCCTACAGCTGTTCTTACCTGCCGAACCGCTCCGCTCGCTCACAAGTTGCCACACCGATCAATCTGATTGACAAAGCAACCTATAGCGATCTCGTGCGCGCTGGCTTTCGGCGAAGCGGCATGTTTACCTATCGGCCAAGGTGCGATCTATGCACAGCCTGTCAGCCGGTTCGCCTGGATGCCATACAATTTACGTCCAGCCGCAGCCAGCGCCGTGCTTTTTCTCAACACTCGAGGCTCACTGTGCAGGATGGCGAGCTCAATTTTCGCGAAGACCATTACCAGCTTTATCAGCGCTATCAAAATACCCGCCATGCGGGTGGAGGCATGGATCAGGATAGTCGTGAGCAATATGCGCAATTTCTGCTGCAAACACATGTGGATAGCCGCCTGATTGAATTCCGTGAAGATGGCGTCTTACGCATTGTTAGCATCATCGACGTCCTTGATGATGGTTTATCGGCTGTCTATACTTTTTACGATTGCGATATCCCTCGCTCAAGCTTTGGCACCTTTGCCATTATGTGGCAAATCGCCGAATGCAAACGCTTGGGGCTACCTTGGCTGTATTTGGGTTACTGGATTCACAGTAGTAAAAAAATGGCTTACAAAGAAAATTTTCATCCCTTGACTGTGTTGCGCGAGGGCGAATGGCAAGCCTTTGTGCCGCAGCAAGAATCCGACTCCTGAATAACTTTCCTAAGGGTTGCCCTTGCGGTTTACTCGCTTACTCGCGGGTCCATATCCCGCCTGCTGCTCGCGTTGCCAATAAGCGCGAATAACTAGCCAAAGAACCGCCGCGCCACCCAACAAGACTAGCAGCATCGGCCATGGAGCAGGCTGATTCCATTCGGCACGTTTTATTGCCCGTAAACCAGCATCTACGCGCTGATATTTCAAGGTATTGTTACCCACCTTGCCTGGCTTTCGATTTGTCAGCCAGGCATGTTGCAAACTGTAATCCTTCGGATGAAACCCCCAGATCCACGGCGCATCATTACGCAATTGCTCCACCATCTGATCAATCAACATCTGGCGTTGTGGGCCATTTTCCATTGTCTGCATCTGTGCGAACAAAGCGTCATAGGCAGGATTACTATAGTTAGCTGCATTTGATCCATCATGCAGTACCGCCGACTGCTGACTAGAGAGTAAAAAAAGGAAATTTTCCGGATCGGGATAATCCGCATTCCAGCCAAAATAAAAAATCTGCGCGGCACCCTTGCGTATTTTTTCCTGGAACCGGTTGTAATCCGTATTTCGCACCACTAACTGCACATTGATTTGGCTAAGCTGTTTGTTCAGCCAGTCCATCCGCGCTTTTGAGCCAATCCCTGTAGCCGTTGTATCAAGGTAAATCACCAGAGGTTCACCCGTAGTAGCATCCCGCCCGTCCGGCCAACCCGCTTCAGCCAACAATCGCTTCGCTTCGACAATCGGTTTTCGCTGCGCGTGGCCAGCAACCCAGTCGTACATGGTGTGATTAATACCCTCAGCGCCTTCGCGATAACCAAAGATACCTGGCGGTATTGGCCCTTGTGCCGCAACGCCTCGACCATTTTGAAAAATCGATATGAATTCCTCTTGATCAATGGCAATTGAAATCGCCTGCCGCAGCTTGCGTGCACGTTCAGCCGCTGCCGAATTACTGCCACCGACGAGCGGATCAAGCCAGTTAAATCCCATGTAGAACGTTGATGTAGCAACGGACGTCGATAAAGTAATGCCTTGGGCCTGCATGGCATCGGTAAGTGTGGCTTCGCCACCGCCCGTGACTTGCACTGCCTGGTCAAAAGCATCAGAAGAAATGCCAGATGCATCATAGTAGCCTTGCAAAAATTTGTTCCAATACGGTATCTGCTCTTTTTCACGGGTAAAAACAACCCGATCAATAAAGGGTAAGCGCTTGCCGCAATCATTCAGCAGCCCGGCATTTTTATCTTCCGGCTCGCCTTCGCAGGGATAATTCTCTTCATGAAAATTAGGATTTTTCTGCAACACCATGCGCGCATTTGGATCGTTTTCTACCAGCATGTAAGGTCCCGTACCTACGGGATACCAGTCCAGCGTCAGATTTTTTTCTCTCATGCCTGGCTGGCTATAAAACTTGTCCGCCTCCCAGGGCATGGGCGAAAAAAAGGGCATTGCCAGCCAGTAAAGAAACTGCGGGTACTTGCCCTTGATTCGAATGCGGTAATGATATTTATCGATTACTACAGCCCCGGCAAGGGGATATTTGCGCAGGTCTAGCCATGCATCGCGCTGCCTTGTTTGTTGTGTTTGCCGTATTACCAGCGCCGACTTTTGCAGGTCTTTGGCAAAGTCACTCAGCCCGACAACATGACTGCTCATCAGCCCTAAAATAGGCGAATGCAACTGCGGATGCGCCAGCCGCTTTATGCCATAAACGTAATCTTCAGCCTCTAACTCGCGCGTATCC
>JAYTIQ010000150.1:0-8433 GCA_043731705.1 Rugosibacter sp. | reverse complement strand
CTATTTATTCTCTTTATTCTTTGCTATTTATTTCGTAGCGAAATGAAGGAATTCAGTGACACTTGTCGCCAGCATCGGTAGTGAGGAAACGCAAAAAATGCTTACTCTGACCCCACCGTTGCACTTTCGGGTCAGGGTAACGTCGACATTGATCACGGCTTCGAGCTGAAATAATAGGAAATAATAGAAATAAATAGGAAATAAATAGAATAGAAATAAATAGGGTCAGACACGATTATTTTCTTTATCGCGCTATCCGACGACAGCCCCCCGCACTTCACTACAGGAGAGCATCCGGGTCAGAGTAAGTATTCTTTTTGTGTTTTCCTGCCGTCCCACCAGCGCCGACTTTTGCGGTCTCCTTGGTAAGCATGTCAATCTGTTTGAAAAGAATGCTTACTCTGACTCCGAAGATTCAGCTAGCGCCGCGCTTTGGGAGAAGAAATTTCGGCTGAAATTGGGTTTTTCTACAGCCTCAACGTTTGAATTCACCGGCCTGCGCGGCTCTTCGCGCTGGTCCGGTGGAATGATGGATTCGGCAAGGATATCCACATCCTATACATCGTCAGATTCTGTGCCGGTTTGAGTTTTTACAAAGCCTGCGAGAAGTAGCGCCCATGCTCCGATCAATACGAGACCAGCGGCGATGTGCGAAAGCTTGACGAGTAACTCTTGCCACGCCTGCCCACCTGTTACTCCCGCCTGACTTGCAACAATAGGTAGCATCTGCGTTGTTCCCCACCAGGCATTGGCTGCCTCTGATAATGCCATGGGCCAGGTTAGCCAGGCGGCCAGTACCATCATCCAGACCGACTTCGGGCCGACGCGGTTCGGAAGTTTGAGAAGTAGTACGGCGAGAACAATGAGTAGCATGCCATTAGTAACGAACTGTATATGCGCCCCAAGGGCAAGCCGGGGATGTGGAGTATGCGGCACCACAAGGCCCCACACTAGGCCAACCAGAACTAGAGCCATGCCGTGAATCAATACCTGCTGACCGCCACTTTGAATGCTCATGAACTTGCTCCTGTTTGTCGTTGCTGTACCAAGGTATTGTCGAACCAAAAGTAGACACCCGAAAATCGGCCGGAGAAAGCACCATTGCGGTGTATAAAAAATGGGGTGCTTTTGTAGTTCATTGAAATATATAAAACGAATATTTTAGTGACACCCTAAAAATCCCTGCAAACACACCATCAGTTAACTATGCATCCGCCACCCAAATTACTCGACCAAGTGAGCGACAAGCTACGGGTGAAGCATTACAGCATTCGGCCTGAGCAATTTTATACCGATTGAATTAAACGATTTATCCGGCATTTTGACAAGGACGGTTCGTGCGTTGGTGATAGGGGCAATTCCACCATTCCTCAACGGTTTTTAACGCAACGCAAAAGTCGGCGCTGGTGATACGGCGATCACCCCGCCTGATACAAGCGCCGCCGCTCTTCTTCCTGTAGCGCCAGCTTGACTTCTTCGAGTACCGCGCCGACATCGGCAATGTGATTATCGACTTCGATGCGGCCGGTCAGTTCGCTCTCGGGGGTTAATGAGCCTGCCTGATAGAGCCGCCAGATTTCCTTGCCATAGTCGCTGGTGGCGAGTTCTGGGGCGAACTGGCTGAAGTACCTCGCCAGGTTGGCGACGTCGCGCTCCAGCATCGCGCTGGCGTTGCTGTTGCCGGCGGCATCGACGGCTTGTGGCAAGTCGATGATGACCGGGCCGTCGCTGCCGACCAGGATGTTGTATTCAGATAAATCGCCGTGAATGATCCCGGCGCAGAGCATGCGCACCACCTGATTGAGCAGCCGGGCGTGGAATTCCAGCGCCTGCTCTGTCGTCAGCTCGATATCGTTGAGGCGTGGCGCGGGGTTGCCATCGGCATCGGTGACCAGATCCATCAGCAACACGCCCTCATGGCAAATGTAGGGCTGCGGTACGCGCACGCCAGCGGCGGCCAGGCGATACAGGGCATCGACCTCGGCGCTTTGCCAGGCTTCTTCCTGCATCTGGCGGCCATAGCGGCTGCCTTTTTCCATGGCGCGCGCCTGTCGGCTGTTCTTGGTTTTGCGGCCTTCCTGATACGACGCGTTCTTGCGAAAACTGCGCTGCTTGAGGTCTTTGTACACCTTCGCACAGCGAATCTCTTCTCCGCAGCGAACCATGTACACCGTTGCCTCTTTGCCGCTCATCAACTGGCGGATGACTTCGTCGATCAAACCCTCGGTCACCAGCGGCTGGAGTCTTGGGGGCGTCTTCATGAATAGGTGGGTAGCGTTGGCGTTGCCACGTTTAACGTGCCGAGTTTCAAAGCAAATGCACCTTCACGCGCTTGCCCTTGATGCCCCCGGCGGTGAGTTTTTTCTGCGCGTCGCGCCCGAGGTGGCGGGCTACGGCGACATAGGTGGTGGATTCGGTGACGTTGATTTTGCCGATGTCGTCTTTGTTAAAACCAGCCTCCCCCGTGAGTGCGCCGAGCACGTCGCCGGGGCGGATTTTTTCCTTGCGGCCGCCGAGGATGAGCAGGGTCACCATCGGCGGTTGCAAGGGTTTGTCGCTGGCGGGGTGCAGCTCATCCAAATGATGCCAGGCAAATTCCACGCCCTGCATTTTTTCAATCTCGGCCACGCGTCCCATCTGGTTGCCGGTGGCCAGCGTAAATGCCCAGCCTGCCTCATCAACCCGGCCGGTGCGGCCGATGCGGTGGATGTGCACTTCCGGGTCGGGGGTGACGTCGACATTGATCACGGCTTCGAGCTGCGCGATGTCCAGCCCGCGCGCGGCAACGTCCGTGGCGACCAAAACCGAGCAGCTGCGGTTGGCGAATTGAATGAGCACCTGGTCGCGTTCGCGTTGTTCTAGCTCGCCATGCAAGGCCAGCGCGGCAAAGCCTTGCCCGGTCACCGCTTGCACCAGGGCGCGGCATTGTTCGCGCGTGTTGCAAAAGGCAATCGTGCTGACCGGGCGATAGTGGTTGAGCAATTGGCCGACAGCGGCGAGCTTGTCTTCTTCTGCCACTTCATAAAAGCGCTGGCGGATTTTGCTCTCCGCGTGTTGTTCAGCCAGCGTGACTTGCTGTGGCTGGCGCAGGAACTGCCGGCTCAAGCCCGCGATGCTTTCGGGATAAGTGGCGGAAAACAGCAAGGTTTGCCGCTCTTTGGGGCAGGCTTTGGCGACAAACGCGATGTCGTCAAAAAAGCCCATGTCGAGCATGCGGTCGGCTTCGTCCAGCACCAGCGTGGTGAGCTGGGATAGATCCAGACTTTTGCGTTGCAGGTGATCCATGATGCGCCCGGGTGTGCCGACCACGATATGCGCGCCGTGTTCCAGGCTGGACATTTGCGGGCGCAGGGTGCTGCCGCCACACAGGGTGAGCACCTTGATGTTGCTCTCGCTGCGCGCCAGGCGACGGATTTCTTGCGTGACTTGCTCGGCCAGTTCGCGCGTTGGGCATAGCACCAGGGCTTGCACGGCCAGGCTGCGCGGGTTGAGTTTGGTGAGCAATGGCAGGGCAAAGGCGGCGGTCTTGCCGCTGCCGGTTTTGGCTTGCGCAATGAGGTCTTGCCCGGCCAGCGAGAGCGGCAGGCTGGCGGCTTGGATCGGCGTCATCTGCGCATAGCCCAGTTGTTGCAGGTTCGCCAGCATGGCGGGGGAGAGCGGCAGCTGGTTGAAAGACATGCTGGATGTGGCGACGGGCTGGTCTGGGCTAGGGGTTTGGCTGGAGTCAGTCATTGAGTGTTTTGGCTGTTAAGGTGTTTTGTTAATGCTTTTCGCGTGCGCTGGTTAAAGTCACGGGCGCGATGCGCAGATTCTGCTCGCCCATGATGAGCCATAGCTCGCCTTCTTGCAGCGTGCATTGCAGTTGCATATTGCGTGCCGTTAAAGCCGTTAATGCGGAGGCATCAATCGGGCTGATTTGGTACACGGTGAGTTTTTCCTGGCGCTCGAATGCGGCGCGGTTTTGTTGCCACCAAATCTCGGTTGCGCGGGCGCCGTAAGCGATGATGGCGACGTGATCCGCCCGCCCGCAAGCGCGGCGGATGCGCTTTTCGTCCGGGAGGCCAACGTCTATCCATTGCGTGGTGCTGCCGGTTAAATCCTTGCGCAATAAATCCGGCTCGTCTTCAGTTGATAAGCCCTTGCCAAACACCAGCGCTTCATCGGCATGCAAAATGAAGGCGACCACGCGCATCATCATGCGCTCGTCCGTCTCCGACGGATGGCGCGCGATGGTGAGCGTGTGGTTGCCATAGTAGTTGCGATCAAGGTCGGCAATTTGCAGATCAAGTTTGAAGATGGTGGATTTGAGTGCCATAAAAGTAAGAGAAGTTAGCGCACGCGCTGTTGTTGCGCGCCCAAAATGCCGCCCGAGAGCGTGATGACATCGCCGTGTTTCAGATGCTGTGGCGGCTTCATGCCCAAACCCACACCTTCAGGCGTGCCGGTGATGATCACGTCGCCCGGGGCAAGAGCGTCATGAACTGGCTCAAGTAAGACACGATGTGCGCGACGGGGAAGATCATGTCAGCCGTTGAGCTGTGTTGCCTGCGCTGGCCGTTGATGGCTAATTCCAGCGGAATGCTTTGCGGGTCGGGAATCTCATCGGTGGTGACCAGCCACGGGCCAATCGGGCCAAAGCCGTCAAAGCTTTTGCCTTTCACCCACTGCCCGTTACGCTTGGCTTGCCAGTCACGCTCCGACACATCGTTTGCCAGGCAATAACCGGCCACGTGCGCTAGTGCATCACTTTGGCTGATGCGTTGCGCCGTGCGCCCCATGATGATGGCAAGCTCCACTTCCCAGTCGCCCGCAACGGAACCTTCGGGCAGGGCGAAATCGTCATTCGGCCCGGCGAGCGAGGTGATGGCTTTATTGAAAACCACCGGCTCAGCGGGAATCGCCATGCCGGATTCTTCGGCATGCTTTCGGTAGTTCAGGCCAATGGCGATGAACTGGCGAATGCCGCTAATCGGCGTGCCAAGGCGCGCCGCTGTTGGCACGGGCGGTAGTTTTCTGAGATCAATCGCGGCTAACGCGGCGAGCTTTTCGGGAGCTAACCAGTCAGGCGTGAAGTCGTCAATCAATAGCGATAAATCGCGCAGCTGGCCTGCGTTATCGACTGCGCCGGGTTTTTCTTCGCCCAAGGGGCCAAATCTGAATAGTTTCATAAACTCGTCTCCCGTGATTTTCTAAGAATAAAAGCAGGGAGGCGAGTTTAGCGGTTATCGTCAAGGCTTACCGTGTTGTATGCCGTTAAAACGGCGTAGGCGCTGTTTTTGCGCTGTGCTTTACTCTTCCAGCAGGCTACGCAACATCCACGCGGTTTTCTCATGCACATCCAAGCGTTGGGTAATCAAGTCTATCGTGGGCTGGTCGTTGGCTTTATCCAGCAAAGGCAGCAAACCGCGCGCCGTGCGGGCGACGGTTTCTTGTGCATTGACCAGATGACGCACCATCTCCAGTGCCTTGGGCTGGCCATCAACTTCCTTGATGGAGGCAAGGCGTGCAAACTCCTTGTAGGTGCCGGGTGCCGGAAAGCCCAGCGCGCGGATGCGCTCGGCAATCAAATCCAGCGCATTCCACTGCTCGGTGTATTGCCCCATGAACATCAGGTGCAAGGTGTTGAACATGGGGCCGGTGACGTTCCAGTGAAAGTTGTGCGTCATCATGTACAGCGTGTAGCTGTCGGCGAGCAAGTGCGAGAGGCCAAGACTGATTTTTTCGCGGTCTTTCTTAGTAATGCCGATATCCATGATGCTCTCCTTGGTGTGGTGGAAAAACGGGATGCAATGTCGATTCAGGCAAAATCTGCAACGAGTGAAGCGTGCACAGCAGGGGCGAGCGCGCCAGTTTCTGCTTGATATTGCGGGTGATTAACGCCCATGAAAATAGCCGCACCTGCTTTGGCAGCAGCAATTATCTCTGGCGAGAATTCAAACCGCAAAAAATGCACGGCGGCGGTTTTTTCTTCGTTTTCCCGCTCCATGTCTTCATCGGCGATAGCAGACACCGCAGGGAAGTTTTCTACGCGCACCCAGATGGCGCCCTCAATGCCCTTGAGTTTGGTGAGCATCTCTTTGCGTTGTTGCTCATCCTCGTATTCGATTTGCATGGTGGCTTTCAGATTTCTGCCGTCCGGCACCAATGGGACATAACTTTCGAGTTCGTGCTGGATGCCGTCTTCCTCGAAGATTTTTTCGACGCGCAGCATTTCCTGAACCTGATAGCGAATCAGCAGTTCGTTTTCAAAAATCAGCACGACATGTTCGCCGAGAAAAATGCGCCGCAGTTTTTTGGTTTCCAGTACTTGTGCACGCATGGCGGGGCGCGCTTTGGCATAGGCTTCCAGTGTGAGCAGGGATTCGCGAGTGAGTGTCATGTTTAATCCAATCCGTAAGCAATGCGTAATAAAGTCAGCGGGTGTTGTTTCACCGCATGTCCGGCGTTACCGGCTTCATCCATGCCCTGCTGAATGTGGCGACCGGCAATGGCGCAGTCCGAGCTGATGTAATCGGGCTCATTTTGCGCCATGGCCTTGAAAACGGGTTTGCCAATTTTCATCGACATGGCGTAATACTCTTTCTTTACGCCCCAGGTGCCATCGTGCCCTGAGCAGCGTTCAACCGTGTTTACCGTCGCACCCGTGAGCTTCAACATTTCTTCGGTCTTGCGCCCCATGTTTTGCACGCGCGAGTGGCAAGGGATGTGATACGACACCTTGCCCAGCGGCGTGGGGAATTCCGTTTTGAGCAGACCATCCTTGTTGCGTTGAACCAGGTATTCGAACGGGTCGAACATGGCCTTGGCAACGAGCTGGACATCCGCATCCTGAGGGAACATCAGCGGCAGTTCGCTTTTGAACATCAGCGTGCAAGAGGGCACGGGGGTAAGGATGGCGTAACCCGCTTGGGCCAGCTTCACCAGATGGGGAATGTTGATGTTCTTGAGTTTTTCCACAGCCTCCAGATCGCCCAGTTCCAACTTGGGCATGCCACAGCAGGCTTCTTTTTCAGCCAGCAGCCAGGGGATGTCATTGTGCTCCAGCAGCTTGACGAGATCATGGCCGATACCCGGCTCGTTGTAGTTGATGTAGCAGGTGGAAAAAATAGCCACTTTGCCGGGCGTGCGCTGACCATCCTTGACCGCTTGGGCAATCGCGTCACCGGCGGTTTTGCGAAAGTGCTTGCTGTTGTAATCGGGCAGTTTGCGTTCTTTTTTTACGCCTAGCACTGCTTCCATCGCGCCACGGGTGACGCTGTTTTTATTCACGGCATTCACCACTTGCACCACGACGGGGATGGAGGCGAGCTTGCCCACGGCATCGGTGGCGCTCAACATGCGGTCGCGGAAAGTGGCTTCTCCGGCTTTGAATTTGATGGCCTTGGCACGCAGCATGGTGTGCGGGAAATCCAGGTTCCACGGATGCGGTGGCACATAAGGACATTTGGTCATGTAGCAGACGTCGCACAAATAACATTGGTCGACAACGCTGCCGTAGCTTTCTTTGGGCACGCCAGCGGTTTCAGCATCGCCTGCGGCGTCAATCAGATCGAACAGGGTGGGGAAGGCATTGCATAGCGAAACGCAGCGACGGCAACCGTGGCAAATGTCGAAAATTCGTTCGAGCTCTTTCTCGCAAGAAAGCGCATCATAAAATTGCGGGTTTTTCCAGTCGATAGGATGCCGGGTCGGCGCTTCCAGATTGCCTTCACGCATGGTTTTTCCTTTGGCTTATGAAAAGTCGGCGCTGACGAGACGGCGAGCTGCTGCCGTCTCGTGCGCGTTGTTGCATGCATTACGCGATTAAACCGTGTAACGCATTTACAGCGCTTTACACGCTAGTTTTACGCACCTAATGAATCCAGCGTGCGTTGAAACTTGTTGGCGTGTGAGCGTTCTGCTTTGGCTAGCGTTTCGAACCAGTCGGCAATTTCATCAAAGCCTTCTGTGCGAGCGGTTTTTGCCATGCCAGGGTACATGTCGGTGTACTCGTGCGTTTCACCGGCAACAGCTGTTTTCAAATTATCAGCGGTTGGGCCAAAAGGCAGGCCAGTGGCTGGGTCGCCACAGGTTTCGAGATATTCCAGATGGCCGTGAGCGTGGCCGGTTTCACCTTCAGCAGTGGAACGGAACACAGCGGAAACATCGTTGTAGCCTTCGATGTCAGCTTTGTTCGCGAAGTAAAGGTAACGACGATTGGCCTGAGATTCGCCAGCAAAAGCGTCCTTCAGATGGCCTTCAGTTTTTGAGCCTTTGAGTTGCATGATGTGTCTCCTTTGCAAGGTATAGGATGTAAGGTTTAATGCTTGTGTATGCATTGAACCAAGCTGCGTATTGGCCATAGCCATTACACAACTTGGCCCTACTTTAGCTGTCTTGTGTGAAAAGTTCTAATTGATTTTATGCGTGGCGGCGATAGGCAACAGCTATTAC
>JAYTIQ010000149.1:0-4365 GCA_043731705.1 Rugosibacter sp. | reverse complement strand
GCTGAAAATGCAGCCAAAGTAAGGCAAGGGCAAGCCATACGCTGGATCGGTGAGGCGGGGGTTCGCATGCGAGTTTATGATGCAGATAATCACTTTATGGGCGTTTGCCAGATGATGACTGATGGCTGGTTGCAGCCGCAGAGACTCATTTCTGTGGCAACGCAATGAATATCACAGAGACAGCTTGATAAAGCGTTGCTTGAAACGCTATAATAGCCAGCTCTTTAAGGGTCAGAACAAGCAAGGAAACTACCATGGCAATTTCCACGACAGATAAAGCAAGTATTGTAACCAACTACCAGCGTGCACAAGGTGATACAGGCTCCCCGGAAGTCCAGGTTGCACTGCTCACAGCGCGTATCAATGATTTGACAGGTCACTTTAAAGCACACACGAAAGACTATCACTCACGTCGTGGGCTGTTGAAAATGGTTAGTCAGCGTCGCAAGATGCTTGATTACTTCAAGCGCAAGAATGCAGACGGCTATCGCGAGCTGATTGAGCGTCTTGGCTTGCGCAAATAAATCGCGGCGCTGTTTGTTTTTAGTTTTTTTAAATTGAGCGACCTGTGTCGCCTGCTCATCGAACGATGATTTATCTTGCCGGTTCAGCCTTGCGTGCTGGGCCGGCTTTTATTTTTACTGAAAGGGATATTTGTGTTTAGTCCAGTCAAAAAGAGTTTTGCTTATGGCGACCATACGGTCACCCTAGAAACAGGCGAGATTGCTCGCCAAGCGGGGGGCGCTGTATTGGTCACCATGGAAGACACGGTTGTTTTGGTTACCGTCGTCGGCGCACGCTCAGCCAAGCCAGGCCAGGACTTTTTCCCGCTGACCGTGGATTACCAGGAAAAAACCTACGCTGCGGGCCGTATCCCAGGTGGCTTTTTCAAGCGTGAAGGCCGACCATCAGAGAAAGAAACTTTAACCTGCCGGTTAATTGATCGCCCACTGCGTCCTTTATTTCCAGAAGGTTTTTACAACGAAGTGCAGATCGTTTGCACTGTGATGTCATGCAATCCGGAAATCGATCCGGATATCCCTGCGCTACTCGGCGCTTCTGCTGCATTGGCTATTTCTGGCATTCCATTCAATGGTCCGATTGGCGCTGCACGCGTGGGTTATATCAATGGCAGCTATGTTCTATGCCCAACTAAAACTCAACTCCTGGAAAGCACGCAGCTTGATCTCGTGGTTGCTGGAACACAAGTCGCTGTCTTGATGGTGGAGTCGGAAGCCAAACAATTGACAGAAGAAGTCATGTTGGGCGCTATTGTATTTGGTCACGAACAAATGCAAGTGGCAATTAATGCCATTAATGAGATGGTTGAGCTTGCTGGCAAGCCCGAGTGGGACTGGCAGCCCGCCCTTCGTAACGAGCCACTGATTGCCCGTGTAGGTGAGGTGGCGGAAAACGAATTACGTGAGGCCTATCGGATTACCAGCAAACAAGCGCGTACCGAAAAGACTCGTGAGATTACCAAAAAAACCATTGCTACTGTAACTGAGGGTGTTGAAAATCCTCCTGAACTCAATGCAGTGAACAATTGCCTGTTTGATCTGGAAGCCAAAATTGTTCGCAACCAGATACTCAATGGCGAACCACGCATTGACGGGCGTGATACACGCACCGTGCGTCCTATTGCGATTCGTAATGGCGTCTTGCCGCGTACGCATGGCTCTACTTTATTTACACGGGGTGAAACACAGGCGTTGGTTGTTGCGACCCTGGGAACTGGCCGTGATGAACAAATCATTGATGCGCTACAAGGTGAGTATCGTGACCGCTTCATGCTTCACTACAACATGCCACCCTATGCAACCGGTGAAACCGGACGTGTAGGGACACCAAAGCGCCGTGAAATTGGTCATGGCCGCTTGGCTAAACGCGCCTTGATTGCCGTTTTACCATCGGCAGAAGAATTTGGTTACTCAATGCGGGTTGTGTCGGAAATTACCGAGTCTAATGGCTCATCTTCCATGGCGTCTGTTTGTGGTGGTTCTCTTGCGCTGATGGATGCCGGTGTGCCGCTCAAGGCCCCCGTAGCTGGTATCGCGATGGGCCTGATCAAGGAGGGGAATCGCTTTGCCGTGCTGACTGATATCCTGGGAGATGAAGATCATCTTGGCGATATGGATTTCAAGGTCGCAGGTACTGAAGCCGGCATCACAGCCTTGCAAATGGACATCAAAATTCAGGGTATCACTAAAGAAATCATGCAAGTTGCCCTGGCACAAGCCAAAGAAGCACGCTTGCATATTCTTGGCTTGATGAACGCCTCAATGTCAGCTCCCCGCGAAGAGGTATCAACCTTTGCACCGCGCATGATCCACATGAAGATCAATCCCGAAAAAATCCGCGATGTAATTGGTAAAGGCGGCGCAGTGATTCGCGGTTTGACTGAAGAAACCGGTTGCGTGATTGATATCGCAGATGATGGTTCGATCACTATTTCCTCAGTTAATGCAGATGCCGCGCAAGTCGCCAAGAAACGTATTGAAGATATTACGGCTGAGGTGGAAGTGGGCCGCATTTACGAAGGTACGGTGCTCCGTCTGCTTGATTTTGGTGCCATTGTTAGCCTCCTGCCAGGTAAAGATGGTCTGTTGCATATTTCCCAGATTGCAAATGAGCGGGTGAATGCTGTTTCCGATTACCTCAAAGAAGGCCAGATTGTTAAAGTGAAAGTAGTTGAAACCGATGATAAGGGACGCGTACGTTTATCGATGAAGGCTGTGGATGCAGAACCGGCGGCTATGCCTGAGGTTGCCGAATAAAGTCAGGCATACACCAATAAAAAAGGACGCTCAGGCGTCCTTTTTTATTGGTGTGAAAATAAAATGATTACATGAAATTGTTGCGATAATTATTTGCCAATCTGTTTTTCGCGATGCTCTTCCAGCGTTTTGCAGTCAATGCACAGTGTTGCCGTGGGGCGGGCTTCAAGTCGTTTTAAACCAATCTCAATCCCACACGAATTGCAGTAGCCATAATCCTCGCTTTCGATGAGCGCGATGGATTCGTCAATCTTCTTGATCAATTTGCGTTCGCGATCACGATTGCGGAGTTCAAGCGCAATGTCAGATTCCTGACTGGCGCGGTCATTGGGGTCAGCAAAAACGGTTGCCTCATCCTGCATGGTATGCACTGTGCGTTCAATATCATCACGCAGATCCTCCTTGACTGCGGAAAGAATCGCGCGGAAATGAGCTAGCTGTTTTGCGCTCATATATTGCTCGCCCTTTTTCGGAACGTATGCAGGAAATTGTTTCTTATGTAGCAGATCGTCAGCCATTGCGTTATTTAACTAAAAACAAAGAGGGGTGCTTTATATACGAAACTCATTGCTATCGCAAGTCAAATCTTTATGACAAGAGAAACCAGAAAGGGCATAACGGCATTGACCGACAAACCCTAGGTTGAGTAGAATGCCTTCTTGTTCGGGGTGTAGCGCAGCCCGGTAGCGCGCTTGCTTTGGGAGCAAGATGTCGAAGGTTCGAATCCTTTCACCCCGACCAATCTCTTTTAGAAAATGGCTGTTTCTTTTTTTAAACTAAGTTAAGTCTTATCTAGAACTTTCCAGCACTTGCGGCCCTTTCCGCCCGTAGCTCATCTGGATAGAGCACCGGCCTTCTAAGCCGGGGGTAACAGGTTCGAGTCCTGTCGGGCGGACCAGTTATTTAAGTGCTCTCTGTTAAGTGCCCGCTGGTTCCTCCCTGAACGTTAGCCGAAAGTCGGCGATGATGAAGTTCCTGTGCTAGAAGGCGGTCGAGCAAAAAACGCTCAGCTTTACAGCTCTGGGATTCCGCTTCGCGGGCAGGTTTCCCCGCGGTAGTGGATGGTGATACGGCACCACCTTGGTGGTCTAGCATTGCTCTATTCCAGAGCTTCACTTTGTAGGCTCTCGCAATGCGCCAAATCAAACCCTGTGGTTGCGGGCAATTGTTTGGCCAAGCCACGAAGCGCCGTACGCAACCCTTCTTCCAGCACCGGGTGATAAAAAGGCATATGCAGCATTTCATCAACCGTAAGCGTTTGGTCAATCGCTAATGCCAGAAGGTGAGCTATATGCTCGGCAGCGGGGGCACACATTTCAGCACCTATCAGACGACCTTCCTGCGCGCTGGCATACAGGCGTATTAGTCCGGTATTGCGCTGACCTGCCATGGCTCGGCCTTGACGGCTGAAGTTCACTTCACTGGTAATGCAGGTGGCAAGATCCAGTGCGCTAAAGCGGTCACCGACCATGGCGATGCCTGGTTCAGCGAAAACAATCGCCAGCGGCGTGCGGCGTGCATAGCAAGTCACTATGGGCTGCGTGGCATTGATACCCGCGATATGTCCGTCATCTGCGGCTTCGTGGAG
>JAYTIQ010000148.1:0-3022 GCA_043731705.1 Rugosibacter sp. | reverse complement strand
CCAATGGCGTGCTGCCTTACTCGCTGTCATGTTGACGCTGGTCGGACTAATCGTTATTTATCGGGAAACCGCTCTTGGGATGGTCTCGATCTGGTGGCGATCCGAAACCTTTACCCATGCTTTTCTGGTTGCGCCCATCAGCCTGTGGCTCATTTGGGAAAAGCGCAAAGTATTGGCGCGCTTCCAGCCGCAACCTTCCTTGTGGCTTGTCTTGCCGCTGTTGGCATTAGCATTCGCCTGGTTGCTTGGTGAGTTGGCTGCCGTTAATGCGGTAACCCAATTGGCATTGGTTGCCATGCTGATACTCGCGGTGCCTTTGGTCATTGGCATCCCTGCCGCACGGCAAATTCTCTTCCCCCTGTGCTTCCTGTTTTTTGCCGTGCCCATTGGCGAATTTGTCATGCCCAAATTCATGGATTGGACAGCCACCATGACTGTGCTGGGGTTACGCGCATCGGGTGTCCCTGTTTATCAGGAGGGGCTGCAATTTGTCATTCCTTCCGGCCGCTGGTCCGTGGTTGAAGCCTGTAGCGGGGTGAGATATCTGATCGCATCACTTACCGTGGGCACGCTCTTCGCCTATCTCAACTATCGCTCGCTCAAACGTCGGCTGATCTTCGTTGCTGTTTCCATTATCGTCCCGATTATTGCCAACTGGATTCGTGCCTACATGATTGTCATGCTTGGCCATTTGTCGGGCAACGAACTCGCCGTTGGTGCTGATCACCTGATTTATGGCTGGGTTTTCTTTGGTATTGTCATTCTGGTCATGTTTGCCATCGGCATGCGCTGGCGCGAAGATGATGACGCCACAGACCAGATGGCTGAAACGGTGGCTGCATCGGCTGCCGCCAAGCTTAAAAGCCATGGCGCTCGGCAGGGTTTTGTCATGGCCACGCTGCTCGCGCTGAGCATTGCGCTGTTGCCCTATGCTTCGCTCAAGGTGCTGGACGCGCAAAATAGCGGGGCAGCGCCCATTCTTTCTATTCAGGCTTTGGCAACGGCAGGTTGGGCTCAGGATGCACAAGCACTCAGCACCTGGCAGCCTGCATTTGCCAATCCTTCAACCATTGACATTGCGGCCTTTAGCCAGGGCGCACAACATGTCGGCGTGCATATTGCCTACTACCGGCATCAAGGCTATGACCGCAAGCTCATCAGTTCAGAAAATGTGCTGGTAAAAAGCGGCGATGAAAACTGGCTGCAGCTTGAGCAGGGTTCGCATCCTGTCACTTTGGCGGGAAAAAAACTCATCGTGCGAAGCGCGTTGCTAAAACAACAGAGCACGCTCACCGCTGAGCCCGTACGGTTGCGCGTCTGGCAGTGGTACTGGATTGACGGCCAGCTGACCAGCAGCGATCATCTTGGCAAACTGTGGCTTGCATTGGCACGGCTGCGTGGACATGGCGACGACTCTGCTGCCGTGTTTGTTTATGCACGAGAAGATTCGCCCGGTGGGGCAGACGCCGCGCTGGAAAAATTTCTTGCCCAGACAGGCCCCATGTTCGGCACTTTGCTTGAGCAGGCACGGCATGCGCGTTGATTTAAGGTAGTCATGAAAATTCTCTACCACCATCGCACCGCATCCAAGGATGGCCAAGCCGTGCACATTGAGGAAATGATCGCCGCCTTGCGTGCGCAAGGGCATGAAGTCCGGGTAGTTTCGCCCATGGTGGCGCCCGCGGTGAGCCATGCCAGCGATACCGGGCAGATGGGCGAAAATGTCGGCTGGGTGCATCGCTTGCGCAGCGCCTTGCCCAGTGCGCTGTATGAACTGCTCGAACTGAGCTACAGCCTGGTCGCCTATCGTCGTCTGGCACAGGCTGCAAAAGCGTTCCAGCCGGATGTGATCTATGAGCGCTACAACCTCTATTTACTCGCGGGCGTACTGCTCAAACGCCGCCTGCGCATCCCGCTGCTGCTGGAAGTGAATGCCCCGCTGGTATTTGAGCGCTCGCAGCACAGTGGCGGCCTGGCGCTGCCACGGCTGGCTCGCTGGGCTGAAGGCCTGGCCTGGCGCGGTGCGGACACCGTGTTGCCCGTCACACATGTGCTGGCAGCGCATATAAAGGCATACGGTGTGCCAGAAGCGCGCATCGTGGCGATACCCAATGGCATTAACCGCGCACATTTCGCCGTCGCACCAACGCCGACTTTTGCCAAGGCGCAGCGCGGCCTCGCCGGCAAGTTTGTACTCGGTTTTACCGGCTTTGTGCGCGAATGGCATGGCGTGGATCGCGTCATTCGCTGGATGGCAACGGCCGCGGCCCCGAGCAATGTGCATCTGGCCATCGTCGGCGATGGCCCCGTGCGCGCTGATCTGGAGGACTTGGCGAAACAACTCGGCTTGAGTGATCGTGTCACGTTCACCGGCGTGATTCATCGCGACCAGGTGCCCGATTGGGTCGCCGTTTTTGACATTGCCTTGCAACCCGCCGTGGTGCCCTATGCCTCACCGTTAAAACTGATGGAATATCTGGTGTTGGGCAAGGCCATCATTGCACCGCGAACTCCAAATCTGCTCGAAGTGTTAACCGATGGCGAAAACGCACTCCTGTTCGATGCCGATACCCCCGCTGGTTTTGAGCAGGCTTTGAGTCGCCTGTGCATAGATGATGCCCTGCGCGAAAAATTAAGCTCAGGCGCGCATGCCACGATCGACAAGCTGGATTTGACCTGGGATGGCAATGCCCGCCGCGTGGTGGGTTTGGCCGCGCGGTTGATAGATAAAGCAGCGCTACAGCCAGCCTGAATTTGCCCGTGAAAAAACGCGTGAATAACTGCCCGAATCAACGCACCCACATTGTCCATCTGGTGTATCGCTTCGCCACCGGCGGGCTGGAAAATGTCATTGTTCAGCTCATCAACGGGCTACCGTCGGCAGAGTTTCGGCATACGGTGGTCGCCATTAGCGAGGCCAATTCGGTATTTGCCGCACGCATCACGCGGCCGGATGTGGAAGTGATTGCCCTGCATAAACCCCCCGGCCAGCCCTTCAAGTTGTATCCGCAGGTTTTTCGTC
>JAYTIQ010000147.1:0-3093 GCA_043731705.1 Rugosibacter sp. | reverse complement strand
ACAATGGCTTGATTTGCCTGGCCAAAAGCGACGCAGCCAGCTTCGCTGAGCTCGGCCATTTCGGTGAGTTTTTTCCCGGCCAGTTGCACGGTCAGCGCACCGACCGGATGCACATGGGCGAATTCCGGCAAGCGTGCCCGGTGCGTGAGCATTTCAACTAGGCCGGGTTCATCCAGTACCGGGTCGGTGTCGGGCGGGCAGGCCAGCCGCGTCACGCCGCCAGCGGCAGCAGCAGCCATTTCGGATTCCAGCGTGGCTTTGTACTCAAAGCCCGGCTCGCGCAGCCGCGCGGAAAGATCAATGAGGCCGGGGCAAACGATGCAGCCGGTGGTGTCAAGTGTGGTGCTGGCCTTAAAGCCGGCTGGCACCGTATCGCCAGCGCCGACTATTTTGCCCTCGGCGATGAACAGATCGGTGCACTTGTCTGTCCCACTGGCCGGATCGATCAGGCGGCCGCCTCGAATATGGATATTCATTTCACGCTCCTGCCAGCATGGCCATCACTGCCATGCGCACAGCGATGCCGAAAGTGACTTGCGGCAAGATCACCGCTTGCGACCCATCGGCAACAGCGGATTCAATTTCCACACCGCGATTCATTGGCCCCGGATGCATGACAATGGCGTCGGGTTTGGCCAGTGCCAGCTTGTCCATCGTCAGGCCGTAGGATTTGAAATATTCCTGCGCGCTGGGCAAAAGGGCGCCTTGCATGCGTTCATTTTGCAAGCGCAGCATCATCACCACATCCACACCGCGCAGGCCTTCTTTCATGTCGTTGAATACCCGTACACCGAGCCGCTCGACGCCTCTGGGCAGCAGGGTTTTTGGCGCAATCACGCGAACTTCAGGTACACCCAGCGTGGTCAGCGCGTGTATCTGGCTGCGGGCTACGCGTGAGTGCAACACGTCGCCGACAATGGCCACGGTGAGTTGCGTGAAATCCTGCTTGTAATGACGAATGGTGTACATGTCGAGCAGGCCCTGCGTCGGGTGCGCATGGCGGCCATCGCCGGCATTGATGATATGAATGTGATCCTGCCCGGTGGCGGCCAGATGCTGGGCCATAAGATAGGGTGCACCACTGGCTGCATGGCGAACGACAAACATGTCTGCTTGCATGGCGGCTAGATTGTCGGTGGTATCGAGCAGCGTTTCACCCTTGCTGGCAGACGATGTATTGATGTTGAGATTGATGACATCGGCCGAGAGCCGCTTGGCGGCAATTTCAAACGTCGTGCGCGTGCGGGTTGAGTTTTCAAAAAACAAATTGAACACACTTTTTCCTCGCAAGAGCGGCACTTTTTTCACTTCGCGCTCGGACACCGCCGCAAAAGGTGCGGCGGTGTCCAGGATGCGGGTGAGCACTTCTTGTGGCAATCCTTCGGTGCTGAGTAAATGAGTGAGCTCGCCATGACTATTGAGCTGGGGGTTGCGGTTGGTGCTCAGTAATGTCATTTTTCGGTCAGTCGAAAAGAAAGGGTACCGTCAGGCGCGCGCTCCAGCTCGAGCATTTGTGCGGCGGCGAGAGCGAGGGTGTGCGCGCAATAGTTGGCGGCAATGGGCAACTCGCGACCACCGCGATCAGCGAGCACCGCCAGTTCGATTTTTTCCGGGCGGCCATAGTCGAATAGTTCGTTCATCGCCGCGCGGATGGTGCGGCCGGTATAGAGCACGTCATCGACAATGATGATATGCGCGCCTTCGGCCTCAAACGGAAGCAATGATGCGTGCGTATTGGCCTGCAGGCCACGCTGATTGTAGTCGTCACGGTGGAAAGACACATTCAGCACACCCGGCGCGGTGTGCAGGCCGAGCAGGGCGTGCAGACGTTCAGCCACCCAGGCGCCGCCCGTGTGAATGCCGACCAGTGCGGTGCGTGCTAAATCAACATGCGGCCGCATCTGGTCGGCAAGGATGCGGCAGAGCGCTTCTGCGTCAGGCCGTTTGGTGGGCATGGGTCTCCAGCCAGCTTTGCAAAATGACGCGTGCCGCTTCGGCATCAACCCGCGCTTTGCGCTCTTGCCAGTCCAGATTCGGATTCAAAGAAAGTCGGTTTTGGTGAGACGCCGTGAAACAAGCTCCCTTGGTGTGCGGCGAATCGGGCGTTTGTCTGAGTGCAGCATCGGCTTCGATTGAGCTAAAACGCTCATCGATTTCTTCCACCGGCAACGCAAACCGGCCGCGTAGTTGATTGGCAAAGCGCGTACAACGCGCCGTCATATCGTGTGCGCTGCCATCGTCATTGAGTGGTCGGCCAACTAACAGGCGCGTGGGTTGCCACTCATTGATCAACGAGCTGATCGCCGCAAAACGTGCGGCATTGGCTTCATGTGCAATGCAGGTGAGTGCGCGCGCATGGCCCAGACGTACTTCACCTAGTGCCACACCAATCCGTTGCAGACCAAAATCAAAGGCCAGCAGCGTTTCGTCATGCATGGCCGGCGACCTCCGACAGGTTGGCAAAATCAATACCCAACAATTGCATCGCTGCGGCAAGGCGCTCTTCACTGGGCACGTTAAACAGGATGTACGGGGAGGCTTCCACCGTCAACCAAGTATTTTGCGCGAGCTCCCATTCCAGCTGGCCGGCTGTCCAGCCCGCGTAGCCTAGTGTGACCAGCACATCGGCAGGCTGCTCTGCGCAGCCCATGGCTTGCAAGATATCGCGCGAGCTGGTGAGAGCCAGGTCATCCGTCACTTTGAGAGAACTTTGCCATTGTTGGGTGGTGCGGTGAAGCACGAACCCGCGGTCGGACTGTACCGGGCCACCGGCATACACCGGCAAGTTAGCAAAACACTCTGTGGGCAAGCCTGCTTCGAGGGGAATGGCCACGCGCTTGAATAGCTCGCCCAAGCGCATATCTGTTGGCCGGTTAATGACAATACCCACCGCACCTTCCGCGTTGTGCTCGCAAATGTAAGTTAGCGTACGCGAAAAATTCGGGTCGGCCATGGCGGGCATGGCAATGAGGAAATGATTAGCGAGGCATGTGGTTTCCATGGCAATAGCAGTATTGTAATCTGTCGTCCCACTTCTCAGTCAATCTGCGTTCAGGATTTATTTTGTATGACATCCGCACTTGTCTGGTTTCG
>JAYTIQ010000146.1:0-2248 GCA_043731705.1 Rugosibacter sp. | reverse complement strand
TATTTTCACTGCATTCTGGTTCGGTACTATTGATTATCGTCGTTTGATCGACCCTGATGAAGGCCGCTATGCCGAGATTTCTCGTGAAATGGTGGCCAGTGGGAACTGGCTGACGCCACGCCTGAACGATCTCAAATACTTTGAAAAGCCACCTTTGCAATATTGGGCTACCGCCACCGCCTTTACGCTGTTCGGCGAGCATCATTGGACAGCACGCCTGTGGTCGGCGCTGACTGGGTTCCTCGGTATTGCCTTCACCATCTTTGCGGTGACCAGGCTATTCAACTCAACCACCGGATGGATTGCCGGTGCGGTGTTGACTAGCAGCTTGTTGTGGAATCTGATCGGGCATATCAACACGCTGGATATGGGCGTGAGCGCTTTTCTCGCCGCGGCTGTTTTTGCGCTGTGCCTGGCGCAGCGCGATGATGCGATGCCCGTAGAAAGTCGGCGCTGGCAATACGGTGCTTGGGCACTGCTGGCACTGGCGACACTCTCCAAAGGGTTGATCGGCATTGTGCTGCCGGCTGCCACCGTGGTGCTTTACGCGGTGTGGCAGCATGATTTGAATCTTGTTTCCCGCATTCGTCCCTGGCGTGGACTGGCGATTCTGTTACTGATCACTGGGCCGTGGTTCATCGCCGTATCGCTGGTCAATCCGGAGTTTGCCAATTTCTTTTTTATTCATGAGCACCTTCAACGCTTTCTTACCAAAGTGCACCATCGGTACGAGCCGATGTGGTATTTCATCCCGATACTGCTGCTCGGCATGCTGCCCTGGCTGGGCAGCCTGTTGCCGGGTATCAGACTCGGCTGGGTTAAATCCCCGGGCAAACGTTTTCAGCCGCAACGTTTTTTGTTGGCATGGTGTGTTTTGGTTTTCGTTTTTTTCTCGGTTTCCGATTCAAAATTAGCATCGTACATTCTGCCTATATTCCCTGCGCTGGCCACACTTGCCGCTTTGCATCTGCATGCGTCAGCAATTCGCCGACGCCGCTTGATTGATGCAGTGTTGGCGATAGCCATCGGTCTGCTCGGTCTGTATCTCGTTCCCTTTGTTATTCATCGAGCGGCAACGCCAGAAATGGAAGTGATCTACAGGATCTACCAGCCTTGGCTGTACGCGGCGGCGGTGGTATTTGTCGTCGGTGGTGTCGCGGCATTTTTCCTTGAGCGCAAACATCCTCTGGCGGCGATAGGGGCGCTGGCTGCTGCCGGTTTTTGCAGCGGGCAAGCGATAATTCTCGGGCATGACGCATTTGGCGCAGTCAATTCGGCCCACGATGTAGCCTTGGCAATTCGCTCGCAAGTGCCCCCGGATGTGCCGTTTTATAGCGTGAATACTTATGATCAGAGTTTGCAGTTTTATTTGAGGCGCACGACGACCATGGTCGAATATAAGGATGAGCTGGGATTTGGCATTCGCCAGGAGCCGCAAAAATTCATTCCCGATGTGTCAGGCTTTGTCCAAGTCTGGCATCAGGCACCCGCGGCCTGGGCATTGATGCCAGTCGATACCTGGACCCAACTTACCGCGCAGGGATTGCCGATGATTGAAGTCACACGCGATCTACGCCGGGTTATTGTCAGGAAACCATGAACGCCATCAGCTTTGCACTTATTCTTACTGGCGTGCTGCTCAATGCGGCAGCACAGCTGCTGCTTAAGGCCGGCACCAATGCCGTTGGCCATTTTGAATTTCATGTCGGTAACATTCTGCCCATCGGGATGAAGCTAGCTTTTCAGCCGTTCATCATGGGCGGCATGGTTTGTTACGCGGTCAGTCTGGTGGTGTGGATCATGGCGCTTTCACGCGTGCCGGTGTCCATCGCCTACCCCATGTTGTCTATCGGTTATGTCATCAATGCTTTTGTCGCCTGGCAGTGGTTTGGTGAGGCGTTGGCGGCGCAAAAATTGTTGGGTATCGGCGTGATTGTTATTGGGGTGATTTTGGTGACGCGGTCATGAACAATTTTTTACCTGATTTTTTACCTTTTACCCGGCCAACGATAGACGAAGAAACGATTGCTGCCGTAGCCGATGTATTGCGTTCCGGGTGGCTGACCAGCGGGCCGCAAGTGCAGAAATTTGAAGCTGTGCTCTCGGCCTATTGCGGCGGGCGTCCGGTACGCGCTTTTAGTTCTGGCACTGCGGCGCTCGAAGTGGCGTTACGGCTTGCAAAAGTCGGCGCTGGTGATGCGGTGATGACAACGCCTCTGACTTGGGTTGCTACGGCGAATGTCATTCT
>JAYTIQ010000145.1:0-13798 GCA_043731705.1 Rugosibacter sp. | reverse complement strand
AATTTTCAGCTCGACAACAATAAACCGTCACACCGTTTTGGCTTCACTGCAGAGCCCCCCCGCGCCTTGGCGACACGACTGGATATGCGCGGCAACCTGAAAAGCCGCGACCTGAATCAACTGGCCACCTGGTCAGGCGAAACCTACGCAGAAATTGATTACGCTGATCTCGCCGGGTGGCGCGCCTGGGTTGATTATCCGGTAGCCATCCCGCAAGGCAGCGGTGCCTTGCGCTTATGGCTTGACTTCGCCAACGCACAGCTCACGGCAGCGACGGCTGATGTCCGCCTGGCAGACGTGCGCCTGCAACTACGCCCGGATCTTCCCGAACTGGATTTATTAAAACTGGACGGCAGGCTCGCCGCGGAACGTCTTGACGGTGGCGCATCCGGATCCAGCAAACACCTGACACTAACTACCCGCAATGGGCTGATCCTGGAGCCTACAGACATTACCGTACGCTGGCAAAACAGGACTCCGCAACAAAAAACGCTGGCCGGAATAAGTTTATCGGATCTGCTCCCGCACACTAAAAAAACTGGGCTCGATGAAAAAAACAAACCCAATGGCAGCTTTACTGCCAATCAACTAGATCTGGATGCTTTATCAAAGCTGGCAGCTTTTCTCCCCCTGAATGCAACCGCGCGTGAGCAACTAAACCGTTATTCACCACAGGGGAAATTGGCTGAGCTGAGCCTTAACTGGCAAGGCCCCGTGGAAGCACTACAGCACTGGTCGATTAACAGCCGCCTGACAAACCTTGGCGTGAGCAGCCTCGGCCCTATCGCCCGTGTGACGGGCATCAATGGCCATATTGCTGGTACCGATCAAGACGGCACCATCGAGCTGGATGGCAAGAACAGCACCATTGTGTTGCCCACCATTTTCGCTGAACCAAACCTTGCGCTGGATACTTTCAGCACACAAGCCAAGTGGGCGAAAACTGCTGATGGCTTGAGCATTCAGCTGATAAAAACCACCTTTAGTAACCCTGATGCGGCAGGAGAAGCCAGTGGCAGCTGGCACGCCCTGCCCGCGGGCCCAGGCGAAATTGATCTCGTCGCGCACCTTGCGCGCGGCAATGGCAATGCTGTCTGGCGCTACATTCCGCTGGTTGTCAGCCAAGCCACACGTGACTGGCTGCGTAGCGGCATTCTGGCGGGCACTGCCAGCGAAGCAAGCCTCGTGCTCAAAGGAGATTTACGCCGCTTTCCCTTTCGCGGCGGGCCGAGCAAAAATCAGGGCGGCCTGTTTGAAGTACGCGGTAAATTTCATGCAGCAACACTTGACTATGCCACCGGCTGGCCAAACATCACCGGCATTGATGGCGAATTGCTGTTCGCCGGAGAGCACATGCTGATCACCGGCAAAACCGGCCGCATCTTTGATGTAGATCTACGCGACGTACGTGCAGAAATTGCGGATCTGGAAACACCAGAAGAACTGCTCATTGTCACCGGCAAAGCCACAGGCCCTACCCCTGACTTCCTGCGTTATATCGAAGCCAGCCCGGTCGGCACCCGCATCGATCACTTCACCGAGAACATGAAGGCTGCTGGCACTGGTGAACTGGATCTCAAACTGGATCTGCCACTGCGCCGCATGGAACAGGCAAAAGTTGCAGGAAAATACCGTTTCGATAGTAATCGACTCACCGTAGATGCCGACTTGCCACCGCTGGCCGATGTACGCGGACAATTGCAATTCTCCGCCGACCATCTTGAAGCCCGAGATATTCGCGGCACATTGCTGGGGATGCCACTGACAGCAAACATTACGACCAGCAATAATGGCGTTCAGATCAATGCGGCTGGAGAACTTACTGTCGCCGCGCTGCGCCATCAGTTTGCCCACCCGGTGTTCGACCATCTTTCCGGCGGCGCGAAATGGAATGGCGATATTCGCGTGAAAAACAAATCGGCCGACGTCAAAATCACGTCCGATCTTGTCGGCCTTTCATCCAGCTTGCCTGAACCTTTTAATAAATCGGCCAAAGAGCCATTAGCGGCAAGCTTTGAACGGCACACCTTGACCAGCCTTCACACTGACATCGAAAGCACGCAAAAAGTCGGCGCTGGTGATACGGCGCAAAGCAAGGCCGTGGCAAAACCATCTCGGCCCGCCCCCCTGCTGACCCCCATCCCGCGCGACATGCTGGATATTCGCCTAGGGCCCGTCGCGCGGTTACAACTGGGTCGTCGCCAGGATGTCTCGCCAGCCGTCATCACTCAGGGCCTGCTCACACTCGGCGACATCAGCGCTGCCTTGCCTGAACGGCAATTGTTAGTGGCCATGAATTTACCCAAGCTCGATGCCGATGCATGGCGCCGTCTCTTACTGGCAAATACGGGAGGGAATCAAAAAACGGCAACCTCCTTACCCGCCGTGCAATTTGATCTCCGCGTGGCCGACCTCAAACTTTTTGATAAGAATCTGCACGACGTTCGCGCCACAGGCGGGCGGGCAGATGCCCTTGTCACCAAAGGCGAATTAAAAAGTCGGGAACTTTCCGGCAATCTGGAATGGCAAAGTGCAGGCAAAGGAAAGCTTATCGCCCGTCTGGATAAGTTTTTCATACCAGAAACCAATGCCACGCCCGCCAGTTTGCAGGCTCAGGCCAATGAAGTGATTAACGATTTGCCGGCACTGGACATCAGCATTGGCGAGTTGTCGCTGAAAAATCGCCCGCTGGGCAGTGTGCATCTCACCGCCGAAAACCGCGATGCTGCGTGGCACACGGTGATCAACGTGAAGAATGACGATGACACCCTGTCGATCAAAGGCCGCTGGCGTCCACCACCGACACAATCTGAAACGCAGATTGATTTCGATTTAACGTCAACCAATATTGAAAAGACACTGTTCCGCTTGAGCTATCCGGAATCAATCCGCAGCGAACGGGTTAGCCTCACAGGTCGCTTTACCTGGCGTGGTGCTCCGCTCACCATTGATTACCCGAGCCTCAATGGCAAGCTGAAAATTGATACGGATAAAGGGCAAATCAAGAAACTGGAACCTGGCGTAGGACGACTGCTAGGCATATTCAGCCTGCAAACCCTGATCCGTCGCGTCACCCTGGATTTTCGCGATGTATTTGGTGAAGGCTTTGCTTTCGACAGCATCCGAGGAGAATTTGATTTTATCAACGGCGTCATGAATACCACTGACTTGAAAATCAATGCGCCTTCGGCAAAAATTTTCCTCAAAGGAAGCATTAACCTGCTCAACGAAACACAAAATATCCAAGCCCGTGTTCAACCCGCTCTGGGTGAGAGTGTCGCGGTTGGTGCAATGATCGCCAATCCGATCGCCGGTGCTGCCGTCTGGGCCGCACAAAAAATATTAAAAGATCCTTTTGGCCAGATTTTCACATTTGAATATCAGATCACCGGCCCTTGGTCTGACCCTAAAGTCAATAAATTGGGGAATACCGTTGAACCCGCCGTTGAACCTCTAATGAAGCCCATAGTCGAACCCACAGTGCAACCACCCGCAACCAAACCTGCCGACAAATCGTCTTCTGCTTCACCACGGACTACCCCATGAAGCTTGCCGCCATGCAGATGATTTCAGGCCCGACCGTCACTCCAAATCTGGACACTGCGGCACGACTGATCAGCCAAGCCGCCGCAGCCGGGGCACAGTTGGCTGTCTTGCCCGAATACTTTCCGCTTATCGGCGCAAGTGATGCAGAGCGTCTCGCGGCACGCGAAGTAATAGACCACGGGCCCATCCAAGACTTTTTATCCACGATGGCACGCCAGCATGCTCTCTGGCTGGTCGGTGGGTCGTTGCCGCTGTTGTCCAGCGACCCCGCCAAAATGCGCAACACCTGCTTAGTGTTCAATCCGCAAGGCGAACGTGTGGCTCGTTACGACAAGATGCACTTGTTCGGGTTTCACAAGGGCGATGAACACTATGACGAAGCCGCCACCATTGAAGCGGGTGATGAAGTGGTTACCTGCGACACACCGCTTGGCCGGATGGGTTTATCCATCTGCTATGACCTGCGCTTTGCCGAGCTTTACCGCCGCATGGGTGAGGTCAATCTGATTGTGGTGCCCGCCGCTTTCACCGAAACCACTGGCCGCGCCCATTGGGAAATTCTGCTGCGCACCCGCGCGATTGAAAATCAATGCTATGTTGTTGCTGCGGCTCAAGGAGGTCGTCACCCGAATGGCCGCATGACCCATGGCAACAGCATGATCATCGACCCATGGGGCGAAATACTAGCCCGCATGGACAAAGGCGAAGGCGTGATTTTGGCCGACTTTGACCCCCAGCAACTAGCCGACATCCGCACACGGCTGCCCGCGCTACAACACCGAGTTCTCTAAGGAAAATCATGGACGCAAACCACCTCTCCGTCGCCGAAGAAACCCTTCTGGCTCCCTATGATCTCGCTCCGCACAAACTGGAGCGCATCTTCGGTCAGCTCATGAGCCATCACGTCGATTTCGCTGATCTGTATTTTCAATATGCGCGATCCGAGGCTTGGAGTCTGGAAGAAGGCATTGTCAAATCAGGCAGTTTCAATATTGAGCAAGGCGTTGGCGTGCGTGCCATCTCGGGTGAAAAAACCGCCTTCGCCTATTCGGACGATATCAGCCTTGGTGCGTTGCAAACCGCCGCTGGCACAACCCGTGCCATTGCAGCGGGAGGCGCACACCGCTTAGCTCCCGCGTTACGCCATCACCGAACCTCCCCTGCACTGTATGCCGCAGGTGACCCGATCAGCTCACTCAAAGATGCTGAAAAAGTATCCCTGCTCGACCGCCTCAAAACCATGGCGCACGCGGCCGACCCGCGCGTCAAGGAAGTCATGGCCAGCATTGCGGCCACTTGGGAAGTGATACTCGTCGCACGATCTGACGGCCATATGGCCGCGGACGTTCGTCCGCTGGTACGCATTTCACTCTCCGTCATCATGGAGGAGAATGGACGCCGCGAACAGGGGTCTTCAGGTGGCGGCGGGCGTTTCGATTACACCTATTTTACCGATGACATGCTGTGTGAATATGCCCGCTGCGCAGTTCATCAAGCCAGCGTTAACCTGGCGGCAAAGCCTGCACCAGCGGGTGAAATGACCGTTGTACTCGGCCCCGGCTGGCCGGGTATTCTGCTGCATGAAGCCGTGGGACACGGGCTGGAGGGCGACTTTAACCGCAAAGGCAGCTCGACTTTTTCCGGCAAACTCGGCCAGCGCGTTGCCGCCAAAGGCGTCACAGTGATTGATGACGGCACGCTGGTTGATCGCCGTGGCTCGCTCACCGTGGATGACGAAGGCAACCCGACGCAGCGTACTGTGCTGATCGAAGACGGTATCCTCGTCGGCTATCTGCAAGACAGCCTGAACGCACGCTTGATGGGCATGGCGCTCACCGGCAATGGTCGCCGCGAATCCTTCGCCCATCTACCGATGCCACGCATGACCAATACCATGATGATGAACGGCGAGCATGACCCGCAAGAAATCATCAAGTCCGTCAAAAAAGGAATTTACGCAGCCAACTTTGGCGGCGGCCAGGTTGATATCACCAGCGGAAAATTTGTCTTTTCCACCGCCGAGGCTTATCTGATTGAAAACGGAAAAATCACCACCCCGGTGAAAGGCGCAACCCTGATCGGTAACGGGCCGGACGCCATGACTCGCGTCTCGATGATAGGCAACGACATGGCACTCGATCCAGGTGTTGGCACCTGTGGCAAAGATGGCCAAAGCGTGCCAGTAGGCGTAGGGCAGCCCACCTTGCGGATTGATGGACTAACGGTTGGCGGCACGGCTTGAGTCCCGCCTAAATCAGCTCAAAACAAAGACAATTGTGCCGCATCGGTTTCTGTATTCGGTTCCACAGTCGGCGGTTGAAACTGCGTGCAGTCCAACTCGGGCAAGGGCTGATTAAACCCCAGGCGGCGGGTCGCGATTTTAAAGCGCTGCTGAATCATCTCGGCTAATGGCCCATCGCCACGATGACGATAACCAAATCGACTGTCATACTCCTTGCCGCCGTGCATCTGCCGCAGCAGGCTGAAGACATGCTCGGTGCGACCGGGTTCTTCGCGCTCCAGCCAGTCACGGAATAGCGGCTTGACCTCATGCGGCAGGCGTAGCAACACGTAACCTGCTGTACGGGCACCGGCGTCAGCTGCAGCTTGCAGAATGTCTTCCAGCTCGTGATCCGTCAGGGCCGGTATCAATGGCGCCACTAAAACTGCGGTCGGTATGCCCGCAGCAGACAGTGCCTGCAGCACAGAAAGTCGGCGCTGGCTAGACGCCGCCCGCGGCTCCATGCGCCGCGCCAGATCAGCGTTCAGCGTGGTAATCGATACAGCAACACGTACCAGATGCTGTTTTGCCATCTCTGCAAGAATGTCCAGATCGCGCAGAATCAACGCGGATTTGGTCACGATGCTCACTGGATGACGGCACGCGGCCAGCGTTTCCAGTATCCCGCGCGTCAAGCGCAGGCGCCGCTCCACCGGCTGCCAGCCATCGGTATTGATGCCCAGCGCAATGGGTTTGCACACATATTTTGGATGAGCAAGTTCCCGCCGCAACACCTCAACCGCATCAGGCTTGTAGGCCAGCCTGGTCTCAAAATCCAGCCCCGGCGATAACCCCAGATACGCATGACTGGGCCGCGCAAAACAGTAGCTGCAACCATGCTCACAACCGCGATACGGGTTGATTGAACGATCGAATGGAATATCCGGCGAATGGTTGTAACTGAGCACTGACTTGGCTGTATCGATGATCAGCTCGGTGGCCAAATGCGGCGCAAACTCTTCTGCCTCGTTCCACCACCCATCGTCCGCTGCCTCGCGTTGCCAACGGGCATAGCGATTATCCGGATTATCAGCGGCACCGCGTCCTTTTTGCGTAATCTTCATCACTCTGCATGCAACGCTCTATGTTGTCATGGGTCTCGGATCAGAGGTGTACCCCAGCGCCAGCACTCCGTAGCGCAGCATCTCCATCGCTGGCGGCACCTGTCCCGGTTCACCGCGCACACCCAGTTCAACGTGAAACGGCAGGGATTCCGAGCCGAGGAAGGGCAAGCTGAAAGTCTTCACGGCAGGAAATCGCTCTTCAACAGCGAGCATTAATGGAATCAACAGACTTTCAACACCACCCCAAACGAGTATGGCATCATCCGTCACCGGTGTGGCGTTGAACAAGTGACGATATTTGGTATCCAGCACCCACTCCACCATCGGCCAGGCCATTTGCGGAAAACCCGGCACAAAATAATGTGTCCCCAGTGAAAAACCGGCAATGCGATTGAACGGGTTGGGAATAATTTCACTACCTACCGGGAAGCGGCCCATATCGAGCGACTCAATCGTCAGTTCACGATTCATCTCGACAAAGCGGGCACGAATTTCATGCTCTGCCTCGGGATGCAAAAACAAGTCGACGCCTGCAGCAGCTGCAGCCGCCTGGCGCGTATGATCGTCAGGCGTATTGCCGATGCCACCGAAACTAAAGACAATGTCATTGCTCGCCAGCGTGCGGTAAAAAGTATCGATCAAGCGTTGCCGGTCATCGCCGATAACCATCGCCCAGTCCAGATGCATGCCCCGGGCAGCAAGGATTGCAACCAGCCGGGGAAAGTGGCCATCCACACGTTTGCCGCGCGTGATCTCATCGCCAATAATAATTGCACCAATCGATTGCATTGCGGTTTCCTCTAGGTTGTCTTTCTTATTTGTCTTTTTTATCGTTTGCTCATGTCAGCAGGCACAGGCATCTGCACTGATTCAACGGCTAAATTGCGGAGCATCCAGCGTTCCTGTCATGGACACGGCACGCGTCTCGTGAATGAAATTCGATTTAAGCTCAACAAAAAATCGACTACTTATGGCCTTGTCGGCGCCAATATCTGCGCTGCCTTTCGTTGTCATGATGCCGTCAATCATTTTCACATTGCGCAGTTGCGTCTTGCCGTGACTATAGGCAAATTTTCCATCGAGTGTGGCATAGGGCGTTCTGCCGCCACTACCCAACCCGCGTAAAGCCTGACCAAGATCTATGCCGTGTAGAACCCCACGCTCGACTAGAAAATTGCCTTCCGCGCGCGCAGATGTCAAGAGTGATGCCGGGCCCGCCGCTTGCATTGCAAAGGTGCCGCCCCCGCTCAGCAAACCACCTTCCGATAGCGCAGGGAACATGGCCGCCGTATCAAAGAGCTTTGCCCGGGCTTCGCCATTGAGCGTCCATCCTGAACTCCAATTCAATCTCGCCTTGCCGTTGACATAACCCCCATGAATTTCACCCGAAAATTCAGACACCGAAAATTCTTTGCTTGCCAGTATGCCGGCTGCCGAAAAGTTCTTCAATGTCAGCTTTTCAGGCCCACTCGCATTCACACTCTCCAGGCTCAGAGGCGCCGTGTAGGCTGCAGCACTCAGCGTCACGCGCGTGCCATTACCCGTCGCCTTAAGCTCGGCATTGAACTTCTGGCCCGGCGTTCGCAGTTCAATCTGCTGCCAGTTGCCATTCGCATCTAGCGTGGCATTGGCATCGAAATTTGGCAATGTACCAAACGACGAACTCACCTGTACACCTTTGACCTTGATGTGGGAAAAGCCCAGATTATTCCCTTGTGTCTTACCCTCGAGCAGCCACTCAACTCCCTCGGCATTCAAGGTCGCCGACTCAGCATCTATCGAAGTCATGGCATTCTGGCTACTAAAAATTGCACTGATGGAAGTCTTCGCCTTGACTAGTGCAACGCGAATCTGACCCTGATCGCCAATAGTGACATCTTGCAGACGCCAATGCGGCGTAGGCAGCAGCCAGAAGTGGAGGGATTTCGCTTTGACCGGTTGCCTGAATTGAGCAGTAGCCGTTTTTTCGAGCATGGATAATCGTTCATCAAAGGAGATGACATGCAAAACAACCACCCCCACAAACAGAGCAAATATTACGGCTCGCACAAGCTGGCGTCGCGTCTTTTTACTTTCCCTGGACTGCCCTGCCAAGGCATGACGCATTGAGGCTAACGTGCTTGAGATACCTGTTTTCCAGGTAGCGCCGTGCTGGCGGCTATTCTGTCGATCCGATAATGAGGCTGCCACCGCGAAACCTTTATCCATCTCGTCCGCGTAAGCTTTTTTGTCGGCAAGTTCCTGCGCCTCTCGCTTTGCCCTGGCCTTGGCCTCGGCTTTGTTTTTGGCGAGTGCCTCACGCCGTATCAGCGCTTGTGCTTTTTTCTGCGCAGCAGCTTCCTTCTTTATGCGCCGTTCTTCAATCTTGCGCTGCGCCAAAGCGTCGCGCTCCTGTTCAGCCTTGGCCTCCATCTCACGCCAAATCTGCGCTTCCGCTTCTTGCTTCGCCTGCTTTTCCTCAGCCTTGCGCTGCGCCAAAGCGTCGCGCTCCTGATCAGCTTTAGCTTCTTCTGCTTGCCGTATCAGTGCTTCAGCGTCCTTCTTCGCTTGCTCTGCTTCAGCATTGCGTTGTGCCAGAATTTTTGCTTCCAGTCTCGACTGTGCCCATATTTCACGGCGCCGCAGTTCAGCAGCGTCTGCCGCAGCTTGCGCTTCTGCCGCGCGTTGCAACCGCTCTTCTTCCACCTTGCGTTGTGCGCGAGCCTCCGCTTCCTGTTTAGCTTTAGCTTCCACCTCTTGCCGGATCAGTGCTTCGGCGTTTTTACGCGCCTGTTCTTGTTCGGCCTGACGTTGTGCTACCTCTTCGGTATCCTTTTTAGCCTTGGCTTCTGCCTCACGCTTTAGGCGCGCCTCCATTTCCCGTTGTGCATCTAGCCGTATCTTTTCTTTGGCCTGTTTTGCGATCAGTTCCGCAGCTTGTGCTTCTTCCGCCCGTCGAAGGGCCTCGGCTTCAGCTTCCCGCTGCGCCTTAATTTCCGCCTCACGCCGTACCTGCGCTTCAGCTTCCTGCTGCACTCTTTCTTCTTCGGCCTTGCGGCGCACCAACACTTCAGCCTCTTGTCTTGCCTTGACTTCAGCTTCTTGCCGTCTCCGCGTTTCGGCTTCCTTCTGCACCCGGTCTTCTTCGGCCATGCGACGCGCTAATACCTCGGCCTCTTGTCTTGCCTTGGCTTCAGCTGCTTGCCGTATCTGTGCTTCCGCCTTGTTACGTGCCTGTGTTTCTGCGGCCAGGCGACGAGCCCGAGCATCAGCGTCTTGTGTTGCTTTAACCTTGGCCTGAGCTTCTGCCGGATCTGTAGCAGAGGCAGCAAGTAGCGGGGGCGAGTCAGCCATCGCGGTAAAATCAAACTCATTGTCGGCGTGACTCACCAAGGGAGGTGGCCTTGGTATCGCGCCCGGTCGCACAGACGGCACGCGGTATTCCTCGGGGTCACGAAGATAGCCCTTCCTGATCAGTTCAGATAAGGCTTGCTGCAATGCTTGTTCAGAATAGCCATCAAGCGCTTTGAGCAGCATCTGAAAATCGGACTTGCCATCCACCGATTCCAACACTCTGCGCAGCTCACGCGAGACGTCTTTGGTTTTATTCACCACCTCGCGAAAACCCCGCGCAGTTTTTGAATAAATTGATTTATCTGCCATGTCGTTACTGCTCAGTTATGAGACAACAATGAACGATATATCATAGTTTCAACTAGCTTGTGAGGAACGAGGCAATTCTCACCGCAGCTTTCACACCTGAATCCCTTGTAACCGCCGCTGTTCGCGCAAAGTCGCCAACCCCAGATGAACAAACACCAGCGCAGTAAATACGGGAGCAACAAGCTGTACCAGCGGCACATGCGCGAGCAAGGCACAACCTGTGCCTGCAAGATAAAACGAGGATTTTCTGGCCTTCACCAGTTGCGTTAATTCTGCACCAGTGGCATGTTCAGCTAAAGCATCCACACGGAAGGTGCGCTGGTTCAACCAGGCCGTCCAGAACAACGGCAGCACCAGCACCACACCGGGGATAAGCAATAAAGGCAAGGTCAGTAGCCCACCGAACAAGAAGACGCCTCCTGCCATGAGCGTATTGATCAGGCTACGCCAAAACGCATTTTCGCCATGCCGCACCAGATCAGGATAATCACGAGACGCAACATACGTAATCAAATACGGCAACACAACCACGGCCACCAGGAATAACGCCGTCAGATAAATCAGCGTGGCAAATGCCGCCAGTAATAGAAAAACAGCCGCCCAGTGAGCAACCCATTCCCAGCCTGCCCAAGGCAACTGCGGCACAATCTGTGTGATCAAGGCGAGGCCATGCGCCCAAATCAAAACGCCGACAGCGCCCCATAAAATTGCCGCGACTACAGGCGGCCAGAACACGTGCCACAGAATATCGCCACGTGTCAGATCACGCGTCGCCTTGCCGAACGCCGCTAGTAGTTCATTCATGATTACTCCCGATTTTTCTGCGTACAGTATTCATCAGCGCATTCTCGCATCCCACATCTTTTGCAGCCGCTTGACGGATACCGGCGTGGGCGTGCGTAATTCTTGTGCAAACAAGGCAACGCGCAATTCTTCGAGCAACCAGCGGAACTCTTCCATAAAGGGATCATCCAACGTGTCTTTGAGGTAACTTGCCTGACCAGATTTTTGCAAAGCATGGCGCTCACGCTCCCAGGGTTTACCCAGCGTTTGCCATTCTGCCAATAAACGCGCCTCGCGGAGAGGGTCGCTACGCGCTTTGTCTAGCCGCAAAGTTGCCGCCTTGAGATAGCGTGGATAATGCTGCAATCGCTCATAAGGCACCCCAACGATAAAATTCTTGTGCAGCAACACCGCCAATTGTGCATTGATATCAGCGCAGGTGACAGGCAAGATTTTTTGCGCCGCCACGATCTTTTTTTGCAATACCGCGTAGTCACCTATGCCGGTCGCAATCAGCCGCGCAATCTCTTGGGCAACAAGCAAAATGCGCCCGCGCGCCGCATCGCACCGTATCACGAACGCCGACTTTTCCAGCGGCAAAGGCGCCATTAAACAGGTGCGTTCCAATGTCGCGGCCACCAGTTGCGCCTTGAGCTCTTTTTCCGATCCCAAAGGAATGAACTGCAATGCCACCTCGCGCAGGCCGGGCAACTTTTCGATGGCTTTAATTTGCGTTGCCAACTGGAGCGAAAACAGTCGTATCAAGCCGCGATGATGCTCGGCCTGCGCCCGCTCTTGTGTGTCAAACACGGTCAAGCGCACGCCTTGAATGTCATCCACCAATGCAGGAAAGCCCAACACTTGGCGACCTTTGACGTTAACCTCGAGCAACTCCGGCAACGGTCCAAAGAGCCAATCGTCATACAGAACTTCATCATCCGCAGGTGGCTTTACTGGCAGAGCCGCTGTGTCACGGCAGGTCGTTTCAGCGCTAGCGTCATCTACAAGTAGTGCAACTTCACTACTGACTACCCCGGCCACACCGTCCTGCCAAATCTGGGCCACGCGCTCGCGATATTCCGTGCGCAATTCGGTCAGATGGCGCGAGATCGCCAAAGTGCCACCATGCTCATTCAATAGCCGAAAATTCATGAAGAGATGCGGCCGCAACTCGCCCAGACGGAAAGCATCGAGTGGCAGCTTCATGGCCAGTTTTTCTTCTACGGTTTGCGTTAATGCACGCACCAGGGATAAGTCGGCCAAGGACAGGTTGGCGCAAAAATCATCCGCGAAGACATCCAATGGCTGCAAGCGATGCCGATATTTTTGCGGCAGGGTTTTTAACAGAGCGACCACTTTTTCCTTGAGCAGGCCCGGCACCAGCCACTCACATCGCTGGGCAGAGAGCTGATTCAATGCCACCAGCGGCAGATCCAGCGTCACGCCATCGTCCGGCGCGCCGGGCTGGTGATGGTAATGCAGCGCAAATTTCTGACCGTGTTGCTCTAAATACGGGGGAAAAGCCGCCGTGGTAATACCTGCTGCCTCATGCCGCATCAATTGTTCTTTTTCCAGAAACAACAGTTTCGGGTTGATGGCTTCCGCCTCGCGCCGCCAGCGATCAAATGCCGCCAGCGTGGTGATGCCCTCGGCAACCGTGGCATCGTAAAAGGCGTAAATCAGCTCGTCATCCACCAGCACATCCGGCCGCCGCGACTTGTGTTCGAGCGTTTCAATCTCGTGCATAAGCTTGGCGTTATGCTGAAAAAAGCGCCATTTCTTGACCCAGTCCTCGCCGACTTCGCCTTCCACGAGGGCCGAGCGTATCAATATCTCGCGCGAGAGTTTTGCATCCAGCGGCCCGTAATGCACACGCCGCTTGGCATGCAGCAGCAAACCATGCAGTGTCACACGCTCCCATGCAACCACCTGCCCCGGCCCTTTTTCCCAGTGCGGGTCATACATATGGCTGCGCAATAAATGACCGCCCACCTGCTCCAGCCATTCCGGCTCGATGCGCGCGACGCACCGCGCGAACAAGCGCGAGGTTTCAACAATTTCTGCCGCCACAATCCAGCGCCCGGCTTTCTTGATCAGGCTGGAACCCGGATGAATAAAAAACTTGATGCCGCGCGCACCTAAATAATGCGCCTCTTCTTCGCTCTTCAAGCCGATATGGCCGAGCAGACCGGTGAGCAGCGCCTTGTGGATGGCGGCGTAAGCGTTGGCGCTATCGAAACGCGGCGCAACAGGCGCGATAGCCTCCTGCACCGCCGTATCGCCATCGCCGACTTTTTTTTCAACAGTCACTTCTGCCACTTCTGCTAGTGGCGCCGTGACCGCAACAGCACCAGAATACACACTGGGAATCTTCCAGCCATGCTCATGGCAAAGCGTCAGCAATTGCGCATGCACGTCGCGCCACTCGCGCATGCGCAGCCAGGAAATAAAATTCTGCCGACACCACTGGCGTTGCTTGTTG
>JAYTIQ010000144.1:0-2877 GCA_043731705.1 Rugosibacter sp. | reverse complement strand
TTCCACCGTGCCGCGATCGATTTCAGCGAGCAGCAGTTCGGTAATCGGCGTTAGTCGGCATTCGGTGTAGCGCATCGCTGCCGCGCCGTCGCCATCGCGTGAGCCGAAATTTCCCTGGCCGTCGATCAATGGATAGCGCAGCGTGAAATCCTGCGCCACGCGCACCATCGCATCGTAAATGCTGGTGTCGCCGTGCGGGTGATATTTGCCGATCACGTCACCCACTACGCGCGCGCTTTTCACATGCTTGGCACTGGCAGCTAGACGCATTTCATTCATTGCATGCAGGATGCGCCGCTGCACGGGCTTCAAGCCATCTTCCACTTGCGGCAGAGCACGCCCGCGCACCACGCTCATTGCATAGGCGAGATAGGCGCGCTCGGCGTAAGTATCCAGCGCCAGCGAACTGCCATCGTCAAAGTCATCCTTAAAAGTCGGCGCTGGCGGTACGGCGGGTGGCGGTGGATTTTCGTCTGGCAGGTTATCGAACAGGTCCGGGGTTTCATTGCTCATTCGTGTTGTTTACTTATGCCTAAGTTGAGTGCTTATAAAAGTAATTCTGCGGGCAGGGGCCGTAGGATATTAATTGAAGGCTATGCAGCCTGACAATTTGTTACAAAATGGCTGACGATTTACTCGCATATTTTTACGTCATTCTACTGGCAGCCACTAAAATCGCCGCTGCATTATTATCGACGAAATTTGACAATGACCTCACGTCTCCGCCTCTGGTTACGCGCTTTGGGCCCCGGTTTGATTACGGGTGCCGCTGATGATGATCCCAGTGGCATCGCCACGTATTCGCAAGCCGGTGCGCAATATGGGTTTGGCATGCTATGGACACTGCCATTTACTTATCCGTTAATGGTCAGCATACAAATGGTCAGCGCGCGCATTGGCCGCGTTACCGGACGGGGCTTGGCGGCGAACCTGCGACTCAATTATCCACAATGGGTTGCGCTGCCACTGGTGTTGCTGTTGTTGATGGCAAATACCATCAACATCGCCGCCGACATTACTGCGATGGCGGATGCTGTACACCTTGTCGCCGGTGGTCCCAGACATGTGTACGCGGTGGCTTTCGGCATGCTGTGTCTGCTGCTGCAAATATTTATTCCCTATGAACGCTATGTGCGTGTGCTCAAGTGGCTGACACTGTCTTTGTTTGCCTATGTTAGCACCCTGTTTTTTGTGCATGTGCCATGGACTACCGTGGTGCTCGATACGCTGTGGCCGAAAATCGAGCACACGAATGACTATCTGGGTTTGGTAGTCAGTATTTTCGGCACGACGATCAGCCCATACATGTTTTTCTGGCAGGCCGGCCAGGAAGTGGAGGAGATGGGACGGCGGCCCAGATTAATCGCGCTGATGCGGCGCCCCGCAGAAGCTGCACATCATCTGGCGCGCATCCGGCTGGATACTCTGTTGGGCATGGGTTTTTCACAAACGGTAGCCTTTTTTATCATGCTCACAACGGCAGTGACGTTGCATGTGCATGGCATAAGCGACATTCAAACTTCGGCGCAAGCAGCGGCGGCGTTGCGGCCGATTGCTGGCGATTACGCCTTTGCGCTGTTTGCCGCAGGCATTGTCGGCACAGGTTTGCTGGCAGTGCCAGTATTGGCCGGATCAGCAGCCTACGCGGTGGCGGAGTTTTTCCGCTGGCGTACGGGGCTTGGCCTCAAGCCTGAGGCAGCCAAAGGTTTTTATTCCATTATTGCCATCTCGACTTTGCTTGGTGTGCTGCTCGATTTCAGTTCGATTGACCCAATAAAGGCGTTGCTGTGGAGTGCGATGATCAACGGCGTTGTTGCGGTGCCGTTGATGGCCGTGATGATGCATATGTCCGGCCGCGAGAAAATGATGGGCCGCTTTGTCGGTTCACCCCGCTTGCGCTGGATGGGCTGGCTGGCGACGGGTGTCATGGCGTTGGCTACAGTGGTTTTCGGTGTTACCAACTGGTATCACTGATCAGGCCGTTTTATTCGTAACGCAGGGCGTCAATCGGCAACAGACGCGAGGCTTTGCGCGCCGGATAGTAGCCGAAGAAAATGCCGATGATCGCGGCAAAACCGGCGGCCAAAATAATGGCAGTGACCGACAATGCTGTGGGCCAGCCAGCCAGCTTGGCAATCAACAGGGCAGTGCTGACGCCGAGCACAATGCCGATGAACCCGCCGATCACCGACAGGGTGACGGCTTCGACCAGGAATTGCGTGAGGATGTCGCGGCCACGTGCACCGACCGCCATGCGCAAACCGATTTCCCGGGTGCGCTCGGTGACTGAAACCAGCATGATGTTCATGATGCCAATGCCGCCGACCAAGAGTGAAACGGAAGCCACAGCAGCCAGCAGCAGCGCCATGACTTTGGACGACGCTTCTTGTGCTTGCAGAATTTCCGACAGGTTACGCACATAAAAGTCGTCATCTTGACCGGGTTGCACGCGATGGCGCTGGCGCAGCAATTCTTTCAAGTGCGCTTCGGCTTGCGTCATGTCTGCCCCGTCTTTAACCTTGACCATAATCGAGCTGACGCTGTGCGATTTGGCCTGTGTTACCCCGATGACGCGCGTTCTGGCGGTGTTGATTGGCATCAGCAACGTGTCGTCCTGATCTTGCCCGCTCATGCTCTGGCCTTTGCGCTGCAACACGCCAATCACCGTGAGTGGTACCTTGCGCACGCGAATCACCTGGTCGAGCGGGCTAGCGGCACCGAACAGATTTTCTGCCACGGTTTGCCCGATGAGAACCACCTTGCCGCTGCCATTCATTTCTGTGGTTTCAAAACTTCGCCCCTCGACGATGGGCCATTCGCGCACTTCAAGATATTCTGGCGTGATACCGTAAAACGTGGTCGACCAGTTGGCATTGC
>JAYTIQ010000143.1:0-2546 GCA_043731705.1 Rugosibacter sp. | reverse complement strand
CTACTGCGCTTACCTCTTGAATAGAGGCAGCGATAATTGATTCGATCTGCGCGGCATCCATCGCTTGGGGCATGTAGGCGGAGAGCACTTCCGCCTCATATTTTTCCACATCTGCCAGATCTTGTCGTTTGGCCGCTTCATATTGGGTAATTGAATCTTTACGCTGCTTGAGCATTTTTTCAATCACGGCGATGACACCCGCATCATCCAGCTCAACCCGCTCATCCACCAGTTTTTGTTTGATAGCGGCCAGCAACAGGGAAAGCGCCTCTTTACGCGGGCGATCGCCTGCTTTCATGGCGGCTTTCCAGTCGGCGCTGATACGGTCTTTAAGCGGGATGGATGTCATTTTTATTTCCTTTCAAGAAACACAAAAACCGCCTGTTGGCGGTTTTTTATAGCAACATGATTAACCTTGCTATGGCTAGGTGCGCAGTGCGCAACTGCCAACGCAGATCAATACATCTTTGGCGGCAACAGCTGGCTGCTGATACGTTTTTTATGCCGCTTAACCGCAGCAGCCGCTTTACGCTTGCGCTCGGAAGTGGGCTTTTCGTAAAACGTACGAGCTCGCAGCTCGGTGAGGAGGCCTACTTTTTCAATGGTGCGCTTGAAGCGACGGACAGCAACTTCAAAAGGCTCATTTTCTTTGACACGAATACCAGGCATTGCAGTGACCTTGATAAGACGAAGAGGCGTGCATTCTAAGGATTTTCAAGCAGATGTCAAAGGGGTGCAGCGGATAGAATGCAGCGATGCGAGTTTTAGGTATTGAATCTTCCTGCGACGAAACCGGCCTGGCCCTCTATGACACTGAGCGGGGCCTGCTCGCGCATGCCGTGCACAGCCAGGTGGCCATGCATGAAATTTATGGTGGTGTGGTGCCTGAATTGGCATCGCGCGACCATATTCGTCGGCTGATTCCACTGCTCACGCATGTGCTGACGACCAGCGGATGCACGCGTCAGGATATTGATGCGATTGCCTACACAGCGGGCCCGGGGCTGGCCGGTGCGCTGCTGGTGGGTGCCAGCTTTGCTGAATCGCTCGGCCAAGCGCTCAATATCCCCGTTTTGCCCGTGCACCATCTGGAAGGGCATTTGCTCTCGCCCCTATTGGCGGCCGATGCGCCGGGATTTCCTTTTATTGCGCTACTGGTTTCCGGCGGCCACACGCAGTTGATGTGCGTCACGCAGGTAGGCGATTATGAGTTGCTCGGCGAATCGCTGGACGATGCCGCAGGCGAAGCCTTCGACAAGACTGCAAAGCTCCTGGGGCTGGGTTATCCCGGCGGACCTGCCTTGGCCAAACTGGCGGCATTGGGTACGCCGGGGCGCTACAAATTGCCACGACCGATGCTGGCCAGTGGCGATTTGTCTTTCAGTTTTTCGGGTCTCAAAACAGCGGTATTAACTTTAGTGCGCGATAAAACACTGAGTGAAGCTGATCGTGCCGATATAGCGGCAGAGTTTCAGGAAGCGGTAGTCGATGTGATCGCCGCCAAGGCCTTGGCGGCGTGTCGCCAGCGACGACTTTTTCGGCTAGTGGTCGCTGGCGGCGTCGGCGCCAATCTGCGGCTGCGGCAGCGGCTGGATGCAACACTCGCTACTGCCGGTGGGCGCGTGTTTTACCCTGAACTGGATTTATGTACTGATAACGGTGCAATGATTGCCTTTTGTGGCGCACAACGCTTGACCCAGGGTTTAACCCAAGGCTTGGCAAAACCCATGAACCAAGGCGCTTTTGCTATCCGCCCGCGCTGGCCGCTAAATCAATTGTCTGCGGAATTTTCTGACGGCTGAGAATCACGCTTTTCGCCCAGACGGCTTTCAGTGCCTGCGCGCAGTTTTTGGATATTCAAGCGATGCCGATAAATCAGCACCACGGACATCACTGCCACCGCCAGCACAACCTCAATGCGTTCATGGCTTAGCATGGCAATGAAAGGCGCACTGGCTGCCGCTGCTAACGCTGCCAATGAAGAGTAGCGCGTCACCATCGCCACCAGTACCCACACAGCCGCTACCCAGCCGCCTAAGCCAAGCGAAAACCCCAGCAGCACACCCAGCGCTGTAGCTACCCCTTTGCCACCTTTAAAGCCCAGCGTTACCGGAAACACGTGGCCGAGAAATGCCGCCAGGCCCGTTGCAGCAATCGCCGTCTCACCAGCGCCGACTTTTGTGGCAACGAATATCGCCAGCCATCCTTTGCCGGCATCACCCAGCAGGGTCAGTAACGCGGCCCACTTGTTGCCCGAGCGCAGCACATTGGTGGCCCCAGGGTTGCCTGAGCCAAAACTGCGCGGATCAGCCAGGCCAAAAATGCGCGAGACAATCACGGCAAAAGGCAGTGATCCAAGAAAATAGCCGAGAAGACACGCTAAACCAATGTTCATGACAAAGTCCCTAGAATGGGGGAATTCTAAACTGGAGGCGCATTGTGGATTTGATTTTCATCGAGGAAATGCGTGTCGAAGCGCTAGTGGGTATTTTCGAGCGCGAGAAAGTTGCGCCACAAACGCTGGAGATCAACCTCACCTTCGGCGT
>JAYTIQ010000142.1:0-4632 GCA_043731705.1 Rugosibacter sp. | reverse complement strand
TGTTGAGCCGATCAACGGCTTCCAGATTGATGCTGGCATCCTCCCGTATGGCCGTATGCGGGCAGCCGCCCGTTTCCACACCGATGATCCGTGCCGGTTCCAGCGCCTGGTTGCGCACCAGAAACTGGGCGTCTTCCTCGGTATAAATATCGTTGGTCACCACGGCGATGTTGTATTTGTCGCGCAGTGCCAGACACAGCGCGAGGGTGAGCGCTGTCTTGCCGGAGCCGACCGGGCCGCCAATGCCGACACGGAGCAGTCGGGAGTTTTTGTCAGAAAGCGTATTCATGAGCGGAAAATCCGGCTGTATTGGGTTTCGTGCAGGCTGCTGCTGATCGCAAACATGGGCAGAAAGTTGGCGCTGGATTCCAATGGCGCAACAGTGACTTGTTTGGCCAGATCCGGCAAGCGCTCGCCCAGCACGAGGAGCAAACGCTGCCCCGCCGTCTGGCCAAGCGGTACCGCCTTGATCGCCGCCATGACCTGATTTTCCAGCCATGCCCACAAATACGCGGCAATCGCTTCATCGGCCGGAATTTTCCAGTGTGCTGCGGCACAACTCCAGGCCAGCGGAAAACTGCGCGGGGTGAATCCAGCCAAAACTTCTGCCGGGAAGCCGGGCAAATCGCTCAACAGCTTGGTCATAGAGTAGCCCATTTGCAGCGTCTCAGAACGCAACTCCAGCGTTTCACGGCTGGCGATGAATTCAGCATCCAGCTTGACTAAACGCCCGGTATCGCTGGCGTCCCAGGCGGCAATCATGTGCGCGAGATAGATTGCCTCGAATCTTGCCACGCCATATTCCAGGCAATCGCCTATCCATTGGCGGGCATCATCCTCATTTTTGACCACGCCGCTTTCAACCGCCCATTCCAACCCTTGCGAATAGCTGTAGGCACCGATCGGCAGCGTTGGGCTGACCAGTTGCAGCAGGCGAATCAGCCCGGTATTCATCATTTGGCGTAGCGCACCATGTCATGGATGCGCGGCCCCTTGCCTTCACCATCGGCGCTGTGGCCATGCGGGTGTGCATGACCGCCATGGGCTCCGTAAGCGCCGCTTTCCGGCTCAAAGGGTGCTTGGGTTTCCGTCAGTATGACGCCCAGGCCACGCACCATCTCGCCCAGTACATGGTCATAGCCAAAGCGCAAAAAACCGCTGCCCACTTGCACCGGCACATGACGGTTACCCAGGTGGTAAGCCGCGCGCGCCAAGAGCAGCGGATCGTCGCTGCGCGCCTCCATCACTTGCTCGAGTGCGGCGATGACCTCGACAATGCGTTTGTCATTGGCCATCAGCTTGTCGCCGCCCCGCAGGACCCTGCCACGTTCAAGAAACAGCCCGCATTCCTCATCGCTCACCAGATGGGTACGCAAGCGACTCTTGCTGCGCAACTCGAAAGGCAGTTCCAGTTTTTCCGTTGCTGGTGCGTTGGATGCCGCCAACTGTTCGATAACCATCATGATCAGAAGAGAAAATATCGTTGTGCCATCGGTAGCACTTTGGCTGGCTCGCAAACCAGCAACTCGCCATCCGCACGCACGGCATAGGTTTCGGTGTCCACTTCGATGACTGGCGTGGCGCTGTTATGCAACATGTCCGCCTTGGTCACCGTCCGGCAATTCCTGACCGGCTCCAGGCGTTTTTTCAAACCTAACGAGCGCACATCCGGGTTGCTCAATGAGGCTTGCGATACAAAGGTCAGCGAGGTTTTCAGCCCGCCGCCGAAACTGCCGAACATGGGCCGGTAGTGCACCGGTTGCGGTGTCGGAATCGAGGCATTCGGGTCGCCCATCGCGGCCGCAGAGATCATGCCGCCTTTGAGGATCAGGCTGGGCTTGACGCCGAAGAAGGCGGGCTTCCACAATACCAGATCGGCCAGCTTGCCCGGTTCAATCGAGCCAACGATATGGGCTATGCCATGCGTGATGGCCGGGTTGATCGTGTATTTGGCGATGTAACGCTTGACGCGGTAGTTATCGTTGCGCGCGACGTCTTCCTTCAACGCGCCGCGCTGCACTTTCATCTTGTGCGCGGTCTGCCAGGTGCGCAGGATGACTTCACCGACGCGCCCCATGGCTTGCGAATCCGAGGAGATCATCGAAAAAGCGCCGAGATCATGCAGGATGTCCTCGGCGGCAATCGTCTCGCGGCGGATGCGCGATTCGGCGAACGCCACATCTTCGGCAATCGCCGGGTCAAGGTGGTGGCAGACCATCAGCATGTCGAGATGCTCGTCTATCGTATTCACCGTGTAAGGCCGCGTCGGATTGGTAGAACTGGGCAGCACGTTGGGCAAGGAAGCCGCCTTGATGATGTCCGGCGCATGCCCGCCGCCCGCGCCTTCGGTGTGATACGTATGAATGGTGCGGCCCTTGAAGGCAGCCAGCGTCGATTCCACAAAACCGGATTCGTTCAGCGTGTCGGTATGAATCGCGACCTGCACATCCATCTCGTCAGCCACGGTCAAACAGTTGTCAATCGCGGCCGGTGTTGTGCCCCAGTCTTCGTGGAGCTTCAAACCGATAACACCCGCCTCGACTTGCTCACGCAAGGGGCCGGGCAGCGAGGCATTGCCCTTGCCGAGAAAACCTAGATTCATCGGAAAGGCTTCGGCGGCCGAGAGCATGGAATGGATATGCCACGGCCCCGGCGTGCAGGTCGTGGCAAAAGTCCCCGTGGCCGGGCCCGTGCCGCCGCCGAGCATGGTGGTGACGCCCGACATCAGCGCTTCTTCTATCTGCTGTGGGCAGATGAAATGGATATGCACATCCAGCCCACCCGCCGTGATGATCATGCCTTCACCGGCGATGATTTCAGTGCCCGCGCCAATGGCGATCGTCACGCCCGGTTGCACATCCGGATTCCCTGCTTTGCCGATGGCCGCAATCATGCCGCCCTTCAATCCAATGTCCGCCTTGACGATGCCTTGCACCGCATCGACGATCAGCACATTGGTAATTACCGTATCGGCCACATCCTTCGCCAGTTTCTGCCCCTGCCCCATGCCGTCGCGGATGACCTTGCCACCGCCGAACTTCACCTCGTCGCCATAGATCGTGTAATCCTTTTCCACCTCGATCCATAGTTCGGTATCGGCCAGCCGCACACGGTCGCCAACAGTGGGGCCAAACATTTCGGCATAGGCTTGTCTGGCGACCTTCATTCCAGCGCCCCCTGCACCTTGCCTTGAAAGCCATACACCTTGCGCTCGCCCGCGTAGTCCACCAGCTCCACCGTGCGCATCTGCCCTGGCTCGAAACGCACGGCAGTACCCGCCGCAATGTTCAGCCGCATGCCGCGCGCCTGCGTCCGGTCAAATGCCAGCGCCTCGTTGGTTTCAAAAAAATGGTAATGGGAACCGACCTGTATCGGCCGGTCGCCCGTGTTGGAAACTTCCAGCACACAGGTGCGGCGGCCAACGTTGATCTCGATATCGCCTTCGGCGACATCCATTTGTCCGGGGATCATGTGAGGCTTCATGCAACGAAAAGCCCGAGGCCCAGAGCAACCGTCCCCAACCCTATCACTTGGGCCAACCGGCGATGGCAGTTCAATACAAAGCAAGCCAATAGCATACCGACAAGATGCAACAGCAGCGTGCCAGCCACCATGCCAACCAACGCTGAGGCGGCTGAGCTGACAGGTAATTCAGCGCCATGGGCCATGCCATGAAATATGGCAAAGCTACCCACCAGAACAGCACCTAGCGGCAAAGGCAAGCGGATGCGATAAGCCACCAGCACGCCGAAAACCAGCAGAGAAGCGGCAATCATCGCCTCGACAGGAAATGCAACTCCAGCCATGCCCAGTATTCCGCCACACAGCAACAAGGTAGCAAAAGTCATTGGCACAAGCCACATGCCACGCCTTTGATGCCCAAAGCCCTGCACGCTCCAAATGCCTACAAGCAGCATCGCCGCCAGGTGATCAAGTCCGGTGAATGGATGCATAAAGCCTTGCAGCAATGCCCAACCATGATGCATGCCTGCATCGGTGCCAGTGTGCGCATAGGCAAAGCAGGGAAAAAATGAAGCAAGCAATAAGATAATTTTCTTCATCACAGTCTCCTTAAATAATCGGGTTATGCACGGTCACCAGCTTGGTGCCATCGGGGAAAGTCGCTTCTACCTGAATATCGGGAATCATCTCGGGGATGCCTTCCATCACGTCATCGCGGCTCAATAGGGTTGCGCCATAGCTCATCAGCTCGGCAACAGTCTGTCCATCTCGCGCGCCTTCAAGAATTGCTGCGCTAATGAAAGCGACCGCTTCGGGATAATTGAGCTTGAGGCCGCGCGCCTTGCGCCGTTCGGCCAGTAACGCGGCGGTAAAAATCAGCAGTTTGTCTTTTTCGCGCGGGGTGAGTTCCATTAGTTTTCTCTCAAATTCTTGTCATGTATGCCAGATGCGCGGCACCATCATCTCACGCGACACGAGTGCCGGACGCAAATGTTGCCACAGCGCAATAAACCAATGGCGCGCCGCCTCTGGCGAATGGCCGAGATAACGCCCGACAAACAGGTTCGGCATGGCAGAAAGACCGCACGTGGCATCTTTTTCAGACAAAGTGGCTTGACGACAAGCGGCTAGTGTTTCGGGCGGAACATCCACGCCCGCTGCCAGCACGGT
>JAYTIQ010000141.1:0-6039 GCA_043731705.1 Rugosibacter sp. | reverse complement strand
CTTCATCGGCGTAATCGTCATTTCCTCATCGTAATCAACACCATTTTTCTGCCGATGGATGAGTTCTCCGTGCCAACCATTCCCGGCAAGAATTGTTTTCCAAATGGTCTGGTCATATGCAGGATCTTGCTTTTCTGATTTCCCCAGATCACGCAAAGTCAAGCCAATCAACTCACTTGATGCATAACCTGTCATTTCACCAAAGGCGGGGTTGGCCCATTGGATACGGGTGTCTTTATCAGTAATCGCCATAGCATTACTTGAGGTGTTAAATGCCACATCCTTCAAATGCAGGATTTCCTGGAGACTTGCCTGCTCAATCACTTGCGCTGCCAGATGGGCCATACGCTCCATCTGATCAATTTCTTCAGCCGATGGCTCGCGCTGGGTAGCATGATAAATATCAAAAGTACCAAGCACCCGATGCTCGCTATTTTTAATCGGTTGGGACCAACAGGATTGAATACCCGCTTTTTTTGCCGCATCACGAAAGCGAAATCCCACGGGCCAGAAGGTATAACTCTGCATATCTGAAATGATGAAGCGTTCACCACGACGCACAGCCGCGCCACAAGCACCCACTCCCTCACCTATGGGCAAGCCATTAATTGCCTGTTTATAAAAATCAGGCAAGCTAGTTGCTGCGCCATAGTGCAAATGCTTACCTTCTTTATCGAGCAGCAACATTGCGCACCAACACCCGCCGTGCAAACGTTCAAACTCCTGCGTTAAACCACTCAGAACAAGGGGTAAAGAGGCTCCACGGTTAATCCGCTGTAAAACCTGGTTGCGGAAATTCAGTTCCTCAGCCTGCTGACGCAACCTAATTTCAACTTGCCGACGCTGCTCACTGTAAATGCTGAGCAACATGCTCGCCAGTGCCAATGACACCATGATTAGCCAGTCATTACCTAGCGCCCTTGATGAAATGTCATTAGCAAAAAAAACCGTTCCCGACTTCACCGCAAACACTGCTTGCATTGCGGCCAAAGCCAGAAGCACGGCTACCCAGCGCTTACCTAAGCGTAAAATAGCCCAACCGACAGGCAGTGCGAGCCAATAAAAATTAATTGAATGACCAATTACGCTAGCAAGCCACCCCCAAAAAACCATTTGCCCCACTAGAAATGCGCTGGTAACCACCCAGAGCACTTCGCTTGTTTTTTGTTTTGAAAATGGTTCTTTACTGGGATAGATCCAAAGCAGAATCAACGGGGTGATAAAAATCACCCCCAGCACGTTCCCCAACCACCCAAAAAACAAACTGTTAAGCTGGGTTGCATGGGTCAGAATGCCCCCTGATAACAACCCGGTGACGCCAATCCCCGCACTTACAGCGCTACCGATAAACCCCCCATACACAACAAGCAGCAGATAATCGCGCGCAGTCAAGAGCGCCGCATCAAACACCTTATCTCGAGACAGCAGCCAAGCACCCAGATAGGCACCTAGTGTGCCCCCTATCGACACAAGCAGAACAGTTTCCACGGGATAACCCAGCAGTGCGTTAGCGGCGAGTGCACCCAGAAAAATCGCCCCAATGTAACCTGGGTTGAGCAAGAGCATGGCCAGTGCAAACCCACTGGCTAGACATAAACCGCTACTACCCCGCTCAAGCGTAAAACAGACTAGTGACACCCAGACTAAAGCCCCATGCACAACAGCAACGCTCAGTTGCCTTAGTGCTATCGCCAATAATCCATAAATTCGCAATGAGTTCGACATAAAAAGTCGGCGCTAGTGATACGGCGGATACGGCGAGCCAGAAAATACAACGCCAGAAAAGCTGTTCAGCAAGCCATTGGCAGCAGGCGAAAAGGCAATGCCCCTAGCGGGAAAAGATACTCTAACGTTATCGGCGACCAGGTTGTAACTCGCTGCCTCACATCCTGCAAGGAAAGTATTTTTAAGAAACATAACAGATATAAAGCAAATTTCATTCCAAAACAATATTATTCTTTTAATTCATATTGTTATATGAAAATTGATGGATTCCCTAATATTTTAATTGTAAATAAAACCGACATACTATCCACTGCTTAACAACCAGGGTTCGCTGGGCCTGACCTATTCGGATCATGACATATTCATACGATCAGGCTCGGTTTCTACCCTTCAATGAACATCAAAAAACTGTACGCATAGTCATCGGGGGATTTATTTTTTCCTGAAATATAAAAATATCTGTGACAACAATAAGATGGCATAAAACAACCAATTTTCTGTTTGACAGGATGGCGTAAGACTTGTAGCATTCGCGGCCTTTGAAGCTGGGTCGGTAGCTCAGTCGGTAGAGCAGCGGACTTTTAATCCGTTGGTCGCGAGTTCGAATCTCGCCCGACCCACCATGTTTTTCGCAAGACATTGCTGACCCGATTTCGGGTTGTTAGCTCAGTTGGTAGAGCAGCGGACTCTTAATCCGTCGGTCGACAGTTCGAATCTGTCACAACCCACCATCGCCCACCATCGCCCGCCATCATTTTATCGGCCACCAGCATGGAGGGCCGTCTTCCATTGGTGTTATAAAAGCTCATTGGCCTCATAGATCATTGGCTCGCCGTATAATGGTCCTATCGTTTCACCTCTTCACTACATTCCCTTATTATTTAGGAAAGCTGATGGCCAAACCCAACTACTCTTTCGAAAAACGGCAACGCGATTTGGCAAAAAAACAGAAAAAAGAAGAAAAGCGTCTGCGCAAGCAAAGCCCTGGAGATACCCCGGAAGCATCTGATAGGACAGAAACCGCCGAGCCAGACGCAGAACCCTCGACTGAACTCCCAACCGAGCCGCCTGCGGCTTAAGCTTCTGAAACTAGTAAACTAAACTCGGGCCATAAAAAAACTCTATCGCCCCAGGCGATAGACAACGAGGCTACCTAAAAAATTAGGTTCCTCGAGGATTAAGCGGCCACTTTCATCCAGCACCTGCCGCTCACGAATGACCAGCTGCATTTTGGTACACAGTGACTCAAAATCGAGCAGCGTGAAAAATCGCAGATTAGGCGTATCAAACCACTCATATGGCAGATCTTCGGAAACCGGCATACGGCCACGCATCACTGCCATGCGGTTTTTCCAGTAGGCAAAATTAGGAAAGCTCACCACGGCTTCGCGACCGACGCGCAACATCTCCGTCAGGAGCCGCTCGGTATGACGCACAGTCTGCAAGGTGCGCGACAGCACTACGTGATTAAACGTGCCATCGTCAAAGCCTGTCAAACCCTGTTCCAGATCCCCCTGAATCACATTAATGCCTTGCGTAATGGCCGCCAAAACACCTGCTTCTTCGCGCTCAATGCCATAACCAAAGGCACCCCGCTCTTCAATCAAGCGTTTCAACAACGAACCATCACCACAGCCAAGATCGAGCACACGTTCATTGGGTTTCACCCAGCTCGCAATTAGATCAAAATCAGCACGTTCGACAGTGTGTATCACAGAGTTATCCGTTGTAGATAGGCGGCCACAACCGCATGGTAATAAGCATCATCCATGAGAAAAGAATCATGTCCATGGGCGCAATTGCTTTCAGCATAGGCAATCGATTGTCCGTTATGCACCAGCGCATGCACAATCTCACGCGATCGAAAGGGCGCAAATCGCCAATCCGTGGAAAAAGCAATAATCAGGAAGCTTGCCCGCGCAGGCGCTAGCGCGGCGGCCAGTTGTCCGTCATAGGCTAGCGCCGGATCAAAATAATCCAATGCTCTAGTCATGCGCAGATACGTATTTGCATCAAACAGACCGGCAAATTTATCCCCCTGATAGCGCAAATAAGATTCGATCTCGAACTCCACCTCGAAGCTATAGCTACCGGCACCGGGACGTTGGCGGCGACCAAATTTTTCGGCCATCTGATCATCTGACAAATAAGTAATATGGCCTAGCATACGCGCCAACCGCAAGCCATTTAGTGGCCGCACGTCATGTGCATAATAATTGCCCCCATGAAAATCCGGGTCGCTCAAAATAGCCTGCCGCGCAATTTCATTGAACGCAATATTTTCAGCCGAGAGCTTAGCGGCAGCAGCAATCACCAAACTATGCCGCACCCGCTCAGGAAAGCTCAACGTCCATTGCAGCGCCTGCATACCGCCCAAGCTGCCACCAATTACGGCCGCCCAGGCATCAATACCCAGGGCGTCGGCCAGGCGTGCTTGCGTTTCCACCCAATCTTCAACCGTCACTACAGGGAAATCTGCGCCCCAGTGCCTGCCTGTTGCGGGATTGATACTGGCAGGCCCCGTCGAGCCATGACATCCGCCCAGATTATTCACGCCGACGATGAAAAAACGATCCGTATCCAACGGGCGGCCAGGGCCGATAATGTTGTCCCACCAGCCGATGTTGTCATTTTGATCTGCGTAATATCCCGCCACATGATGATGGCCAGAGAGTGCATGACAAACAAGAATCGCATTGGATTTAGCCGCGTTTAATGTGCCATAGGTTTCATATACCAGATCAAAACTGGGCAGCAATGCACCGCTTTTCAGCACCAGGGGTGAGGAAAAATGCGCCTGCTGAGGGAGGACTAGCCCGACACTCATCATCGTTACCTCGTTACCTTACAACCTCGCCATTAGCTCGGCGATTTTTTCCGGCTCATCGATTTTTAACAAACGTGAGACATGTGGAGCTAAAAGGGCTGTATCTGACTTTAACACTTGTTGCTTGACCTCCAATAACTGCGCTGGATGCATCGAAAATTGACGTAACCCCATGCCGAGCAATAAGCGGGTTAATTTGGGGTCGCCCGCCATTTCACCGCATACAGAAACCGGCAGCCCGGCGCGTGCGCCAGCCTGCAAGGTTTTGAGAATCAGCTGCAACACCGCCGGATGCAATGGGTCGTACAGGTGGGCTACCGCCCCATCGCTACGATCAATGGCCAAAGTGTATTGAATCAAATCATTCGTGCCGATCGACAAAAAATCCAGATGCCGTAAAAACGGGCCAAGTACCAACGCCGCTGCAGGAATTTCTATCATGCCCCCCACTTCAACATCCGCCGCAAATTTATGCCGTGATTCGCGCAATTGCGCCTTGGCTTGTTCGATCAAGGCCAGCGTTTGTACAATTTCTTGCGCATGCGCCAGCATGGGAATCAACAACCGGACTCTGCCATGTTGCGAAGCTCGCAAAATAGCGCGCAACTGGGTGAGAAAAATCTGTGGCTCGGTGAGGCAAAATCGAATGGCGCGCAAACCCAATGCAGGATTTGGAGAAATATGATCCCCTGCGCGGTTTCTTAATGCGCGCGCCTCTTTATCAGCGCCAATATCCAAAGTGCGTATCGTGACCGGCTTACCGGAAAACACCTTCACTACACGTCGATAAGCTTCATATTGCTCATCTTCATCGGGCAACTCATCGCGATTCATGAAGAGGAACTCTGACCGGAACAAACCAATGCCATCGGCGCCCACTTCTTTGGCTCGCTCGGCATCCTGTGGCAATTCGATGTTGGCATGCAACTCAATCAACTCGCCATCCAAGGTAGCAGCACGCGCCGTTTTAAGACGCAGGCGCTTACTGCGCTCCAGCTCAATGCCTGCTTTTTTGAGCCGGTATTCTTCCAGCACGCGCGCATCCGGATCAACAATCAGCATGCCACGCGTGCCATCAAGAATCAGCAAATCATTATCCTGAATCAGCGGCCGGGCATTCTGCATGCCAACCACGGCTGGAATCGCCAGGCTGCGCGCAACAATCGCCGTATGTGAAGTCGCCCCGCCCGTATCGGTGACAAAACCCCCAACTTTCAAATTCTTGAATTGCAGCGTATCGGCTGGCGATAGATCATTCGCAACCAGAATCAGTTCAGTATCCGGTGTGATCTTTCGACTGGCAATCTTGCGCGGTTTGTTTTGCAATATGCGCAAAACACGCTCAACCACTTGCGAAACATCATGCTTGCGCTCCCTCAGGTAAGCGTCTTCGAAGGCGTCAAACTGCGCAGCCACTTCCTGCATCTGCTGCACCATCGCCCATTCGGCATTGCAGCGGCCATCACGAATCAATGAGTGCACGCCAG
>JAYTIQ010000140.1:0-8376 GCA_043731705.1 Rugosibacter sp. | reverse complement strand
ATTTATAACTATTTGAGACTGGTTTTATCACTGGCCCTGCTTGCAGGTTGTGCCACCTTAACGCCGGCAGAAAATGTGGCGAAGCCCAGCCCGGTGTACTGGAATGCATCAGATAGCGTGAGTGCATTGCTTACTTATTTTGATCAACTCCGCTTGTTGTCGGCACCTGAGCTTGCCAGGGAAACTGAGCGCGCGCGCAAGAGTTATGCGAAAGATAAATCGACTTTTTATCAACTTCAATATGCCATTGCCTTGTCTGTCCCTGGCGGAGACATTCACCATGCGCAACAATTGCTCGACCCCTTGGCCAAGGAAACAGGCCGTTATGATCGGCCACTTCGTGCTTTGGCAGTCATGTTGAGCACCGATTTGGCTGAACGCCAAAGACTGGAGGAAGCATTGCAAACCCAAACTCGTCGCGCTGATGATCTTGATAGCAAGCTTGAAGCGTTAAAGGATATCGAGAAAAAAATGATGCAGCGTGAAAATGTAATCAAAGGCAAACCATGAGCGCATCGAATGCACAAACTAGCGCACAGACACGGTTGCAAAACCGGTCACGGATTTTATTGGTTGATGACGACCCGGATTTACTTCGTCTGCTGACCATTCGGCTTGAAGCGGCAGGCCATGGCGTCATTACGACAGGCAAGGCAGAGCACGCGTTAGCCATGATTGCGGCGGAAAGGCCGCATCTGGTGATTACCGATTTGCGTATGCCGGGTATGGATGGTTCGGCATTGTTTGAGGCGATCAGCGCGACGCATCCGGCATTGCCGGTCATTATCCTCACGGCGCATGGCACCATTCCGGATGCGATTGCAGCGACAAATCGTGGCGTTTTTGGTTATCTGACCAAGCCCTATGATGCCAAAGCGCTGATTGCCCAGGTGGAGCAGGCATTACGCTTTTCTGTCAGTGATGCCACTGAGGCCATGGGCGAACAAACATGGCGCGCGAGTATTGTTACCCAAAGCCCCATCATGGAAGGCCTTTTGGCGCAAGCCAGATTGGTTGCTGCTAGCGACGCCAGTGTCATGCTGTATGGCGAATCAGGCACAGGGAAAGAGCTGTTGGCTCAGGCGATTCATCTCGCCAGCACACGGTCTCAGGCGGCATTTGTGGCTGTGAATTGTGGCGCAATTCCTGAAAATCTTTTGGAATCCGAGCTTTTTGGTTACGTGCGCGGGGCATTTACTGGTGCAAATAAAGACTATGCAGGGCTAGTCAGAGAAGCTGATGGCGGCACGCTTTTTCTGGATGAAATTGGCGATATGCCTTTGCCATTACAAGTGAAATTGCTGCGCATGCTTGAGCAGCGTGAGGTGAGGCCGCTGGGTGAGGCTAAATTACATCGCGTGGATGTTCGGGTCATTAGTGCCACGCACCGTGATCTGGAAGTGGAAATGGCTGAAGGGCGGTTTCGTAGTGATTTGTTTTATCGCCTCAAGGTGGTGGCGCTAGCGATTCCATCGTTGGCTGAACGGCGTGATGATATTCCTTTGCTGGCCAAGTATTTTCTGCAAAAAATCTCGGAAAACTACCACAAGGAAGTAAATGGATTTGCCCCTGAGGCGATGGAGCTTTTAGTACGTGCCAGTTGGCCCGGCAATGTGCGTCAATTACTGAATGTGGTTGAGCAAGCGGTGGCTTTGGCGACCAGCCCTATCGTGCCGTTGATACTGATTCAAAATGCCATTCGGGAACTGGAAGACATTATTCCCTTCGATGAAGCACGGCGTCGCTTCGAAGCTGATTATCTAACCCGGCTGCTTAAAATGACAGGCGGCAATGTTGCTAGCGCTGCCACTTTGGCGCAGCGAAATCGCACGGATTTCTACAAGCTCCTGCAGCGCCATTCTCTGGATCCCTCATTGTTCAAGTAATCGTCGCTTTAGTGCGACAATAAAAATCATTAGGTTTCATCGGGTTGCAAAAACTGTTCAGCGATCTGTCGCCATCAGGCGACAGATCGCCATGATATGGAAATTGCCTGGATATTATAAGTTATTGAAATTTATTATAAAAATAACCTGGCACAGTGGTTGCTTATAGGTGATTGAGTATTCAATAAAACGCTCAATCGACCTAAGGAGCAAGGACATGAACAGGCAGTGAATTAAAAAAAGAATTTTCTTGCTCGCGGCGCCTCCGTTTATTGCGGCTTGCACCTCGAGTCTCACCAAACAGAAAATAGGAGTTGTTTCCGGTGTGATACGGGCGCGGTAGTGGATGGCATTGTCGGTACTTCGGTGACCGGTAGCTCACGGCACCATTGGAGGTGCGGTTGGCCTCTGTATCGGCAAGGAACTGGAACGGAAGTAGCGTTGCCAATGAGCGTCCCCATAAGCAATAAGTCTTCGTCGAGGCTTGAGCAATTGGCTGCAGATAGCTTGTTTGCGGCACGGTCTGTGCAAGTCGGGAAGAGGCTTGATGCCTCATGTGAATGTGATAGTTCCCGCAACCAGAAAAGAAAGGAACAACAAAATGCAAGCTCGTCCCAAACTGCTTTATCCCTTGATGGTGATTGCAGCGATTGCCGTTATCGTGTTTAGTTTGCTGGGCATCGCGACGCTAACCGGAGCTATCCCGCTGGCTCATTCCGAAGCGGGTGCGCTATCGATTGCGGCAAGCACACAGGAAGCACTGCCGAAGTCTGCTACCGGTTCCGCTGGCCATGACCACATAGCGGCTTCAGTCTGCCGCTACTGCGGCGTTGTGGAGTCGGTGAAATTAATAGAAATGAAGGGCCAGGGGAGTGGCGTGGGCGCAGTTGCCGGAGGGGTTGCCGGTGCACTCATAGGCAATAGCATAGGTCAGGGTCACGGTCGTACTGCGATGACTGTTTTAGGTGGCGCTGGTGGCGCCTACGCAGGTAATGAGATCGAAAAGAACACCCAAAAAACTTCATCGTATCGCATCCGGGTACGTATGGAGAATGGTGTGCTACGCACGCTTTATCAGCGTAATCCGCCTGCGGTGGCAACTGGCGATCACGTGAAAATCGTTGATGGTGTGGTTGTGTATCAATCGTAAGGTATTCGAGAATACTGAACTTTTTTCCCCCGCCGAGAGGATTCTCGGTAATCACTAGAGAAGGAGATGTGGCATGAAAAAGCAATACGTAAAACAACTGTTAGCCTTGAGTACTATTTACTTTGCTACGTCCGTGGCGATAGCGGCAGGCGCAACAGCCTCTGGAACAGCCTCTGGGGCAATTTCCACCGCGTCAGGCGAAACGGCTACGGCTGCAAGCTCGAAGACTATAGTCGCTGGTGCTGTCTCTGGACATGAGAGCGCTGCAGAACTAGTTGCCGCCAACCGTCTGGCGACCGAGTTTGAGACGCTTGCCGGATCTCGCGAGAATGCATTGAGCCTGGTTAAGGGATTACGTAGCAGCACGCCTGTATCGTTGGCAATGAGTGCACAATCCGGTGCATCCAGTCGCCTTGTTTTTTCACCGCCAACCCAACCGATGGGATATGGCGAGGTTAGTCGTGCGTTGTCTTTGACTCGAGACAAATTTGCGGCTCAAGGTATTACCCATCCGACACCGGAGCAATTGCGAATGGTGTTGGTGGGGGAAGCCAATGTGTCCGGTGCAGGAAAGAGTGCACAAATGGCTGGCACAGCGGGTACAGCCGGAGTGCTGCAACTTCGCAGTCAAGGCATGGGCTGGGGCCAGATTGGCCAAAGCCTTAATGTTAGCCCCAGCGGTCATTTAGCACCCGATGCGCAAGCATCTACTCGGGCCTCGGCCTTGACGGGACGCAATAGCGCTAATGGCGAGGGTGTCGGCGTTAACAGCCGTACTCAGATTGATGCTGATGTCAGAACCGGACGGATGCAAGGCGGTAGTGTGGGTGGCGGCATGGGGCTCGGCATCGGTGGCGCAGCCGGTGTTGGAGGTGGCCTGGGGCTTGGCCGCTAGTTTCAATACCAAATAATGTCATTGTCGTAACCGAAGCGGGCATATCCAATGCTGTTGTTCCGGCATTACTGATATGCCCGCTTGGTTTTCCGTACAGGGAGGGCGAAGGTCATGCGATGGTGAAGGGATATGGTTGTACGACAGGCTGCTCCTTTGTCGCAAAGCATAAGGAAAATGCGTGCGTATGGCTTGTTTGGTAGTACAAGGGCCGGATGATTATCCGGCTGTCCTGTAACTCTTCTCGAAAAGGAAATACCATGCTTAAAACTCCAGATTTCACTGGTAAGCCCGATGGATCGAACAATTCACGTGGCTTGTTCGGCCGCTCATCGATCTCCATGCCCGCCCCGGCGCCGAAACCAGTTGCAGTTCAGACACAACCAATAGGGGATACTATGAACCCGATTCCCGCTACTGTATCGAGTCCAACCGCACAACCCAAGCCCAAGGCTGAGACCGGTGTCGGCAACCGTCTGCTCGTGGGCCCCGATGTCAAGCTCAAGGGTGCAGAGATTCTTGATTGCGACACGCTGGTTGTGGAGGGAAGGGTCGAAGCGACCATGGACAGCCATATCATTCGTATTGCCGAACAGGGCACATTCTGTGGCACCGTGAGTATCGATACCGCAGAAATACACGGTATCTTTGAGGGCGAACTCACTGCCCGAAGCCAGTTGATCATTCATGCGACAGGTCGCGTTAGCGGCAAGATTCGTTACGGAAAGATTCTGATTGAAGAAGGCGGACAGATATGTGGAGACATTCAGTCAACTGCTACTGACATAAGTTCTTCGGGAGTCAAGACAGAGCCTGGAACAGTGGCACTGGCGGCGCGGGCATAAAATTTATTTGCCAGCATGTCTTGCCATGATTTATCTATCTGGCTGACACGTGCCGCCAGATCATGCAAAATGAGTCCTTGATTTTGCGGTAGCAAAACTGCATATTGACGGGTGCGCGTGTTAGTGTTATTTACGCCCGTCAATTATTTTCAGGAGACTCAAATGAAATTACGCATGCTGGCCTTGTTTTCATTTCTCGCCGTGATGCTCTCTGGTTGTGGCTACAACCAGGTGCAGGTAAATGATGAGCAGGTGAAGAGTGCCTGGTCAGAGGTACTCAATCAATATCAACGCCGTGCAGATCTGATTCCGAATCTAGTGGCGACTGTGCAAGGCTATGCCGCGCACGAAAAAGATGTATTAACGCGGGTAACAGAAGCCCGCGCCAATGTTGCCGGCTTGAAAGCCACGCCTGAACTGATCAATGATGAAGCGGCTTTTGCGAAGTTTCAAAAAGCGCAAAGCGAATTGGGTGGCGCGTTGGCGAGGTTGCTGGTGGTTGCGGAAAATTATCCAAACCTGAAAGCCGATGCGAGCTTTCGTGACTTGCAAGCACAGTTGGAAGGTACAGAGAATCGTATCACCGTTGCGCGTAATCGCTATATCAAGTCGGTGCAGGATTACAACGTGTCAGTCCGCGTCTTCCCTAATAATTTAACGGCCATGGTGATGGGCTGGAAGCCTAAAGCCAACTTTACCGTTGAGAATGAAAAAGCCATTGCCAAACCACCGCGTGTGCAATTTGGTGCAGATCCGACACCCGCTCGATCCGGCAACTAACGAGGTCGATGATGAAGCTGCTGCGCGGGATGCAAGTATTGCTAATTGCAGTGCTTGCGCTGGGAACCTTGGGCGGGTTGCTGCCTGTTGCCAGCGCGGCTGATGGCTTGCTGGCTCTACCTCCGCTAACCCAGCGAGTAACCGATCTGACGGGTACCTTAAGCGAGCCCCAGCGCGCTGCGCTGGAGGCAAGATTAAGTGCATTCGAGCAGAAAAAAGGCGCGCAAATCGCCGTGTTGCTAGCGCCGACTTTTCAGCCGGAAAGCATTGAACAATTTGGCATACGTCTGGCAGAAGCTTGGAAGATAGGGCGCAAAGGGATCGATGATGGCGTCATTCTGCTCATCGCCAAAGATGATCGGCAGCTACGCATCGAGGTAGGTTACGGCTTGGAAGGGGCGCTCAATGACGCTACTGCCAAGCGAATTATCAGCGAAGTGATTACGCCGCGCTTTCGCGAGGGAGACTATGCAGGCGGTATCGATGCTGGCGTCACGGCAATTCAAACCGTTATCGAGGGTGAACCGCTACCTCCGCCCAATGCCGGTTCAGCTGCCAACAGAGGTGGTCAAATTGAAGGCGGGTTGTTGCCGTTGCTGGCGGGCGCCGCATTTTTTGCGCCACTGCTGAACCGTTTGCTGGGTCTGGGCGGCTCCTTGCTTGCCGCAGGCATCGGCGTGCTGATTGGTGGCTGGCTGCTGGGCTCGTGGCTTATTGGTTTGGTGTTTGGCGTCTTTGTGCTGTTCTTCTCTTTTATGCGCGGCGGGTTGGGTGGCGGCATGGGTGGCATGGGCGGTCGCTCCGGAGGGCTAGGCGGTGGCGGTTTTAGCGGCGGAGGCGGCGGCTTTGGCGGCGGTGGCGCATCGGGGAGATGGTGAAATGAATCTGCAACGCATGGTCACGCATTTGCTTACCCCGGACTGGTTCGCGCAGCGCGTTTTTTGTCCTGCAGATTTAACCGCGATTGAATCCGCTGTGGCGGCTTCTGAAAAAACCCATTGTGGCGAATTACGGTTTGTGTTTGAAGGGCCATTGCCGGTGATTGCCCTGTGGCAGGATTTGTCTGCGCGGCATCGGGCGACGCAATTATTTGCGCAGTTGGGCGTGTGGGATACAGCAGAAAACAGCGGCATATTGATCTATGTACAACTCATTGATCGCCGGGTAGAGGTTCTTGCTGATCGAGGCATTGCACAGCGTGTGCCGCAAGCCCAATGGGATGCCTTGTGTCGTGGTCTGGAAGCGGCGTTTAAACAAAAAAACTATCGTGGCGGTGCGCTGGAAGCCATCACAAAAGCCAGCGAGTTGTTGGCGCAGCATTTCCCGGCCCGAACAGAAAACCCGAACGAATTACCCAACAGACCTGTGCGACTATAACTTCGCAGCTATAACTGCGTGACTATGACCACACGGACATAAGCAGCCCAGGCTGCTTATGTTTTTTTTACACTTCATGTTCCACTTACCGCACGCCATCATCCAGGTGCACGACATCATCATGTTCGCGCTGGTTTGCCTGATGGTGGCGCATTACCAGCCACATGCTGCTGATGACGAAAAATGCAAAGAGTGCAATGATCCAATAGATCGAAAGCTGGATTCCCAGCAGGGCGGAATACAGTGAAGTCATGATCAAAATGGATAGATTTTCATTGAAATTTTGGACTGCTATCGAGTGCCCGGCACCCATCAAAATATGTCCTCGATGTTGCAGCAAGGCATTCATCGGCACCACAAAAAAGCCAGAGAGGATGCCAATAAAAACCAGCAGTATTGAGGCCACCACGGTGTTGTGCACAAAGATCATGCCCATCACAACGACACCCATCGCAATGCCCATGGGAATCACGCGCACCGATTTACGCAAGGTAATCATGCGCGCCGCCAATATCGCACCAATGGCCACACCCACAGCAACAAGGCCTTGCAGCAACGTGGCGTCTGAGAGCTCAATATTGAGCGCAATTTTGGCCCAGTCCAGCACCAGAAACTGTAGCGTTGCGCCTGCGCCCCAGAATAGCGTGGTAACGGCTAAAGAGATTCTGCCGAGCCTGTCTTTCCATAATAATTTAAAACAATGCGTGAATTCGTGGATCAGGTAAATGGGATTGTTCTTGATGGCTTTGTGGTCAACCCCGGTGTCGGGCACATACAGATTAAAAATGGCTGCCAGAATATATAAAGCGCCTGTCACTACCAGCCCTACTTCGCCTGCGGTATTGATGCCGGTATCAATCCATGGAAAATCAAACGCCAGCATGGACTGCGCGATATCCGGCCTGATCAGCAGGCCGCCGAGTGCTACGCCCAGAATAATGGCCAGCACAGTCAGCCCTTCGATCCAGCCATTGGCAACCACTAACAGGCGGTGCGGCAGATACTCCGTTACGATGCCGTATTTGGCGGGTGAATAGGCAGCGGCACCCAGCCCGACGACGGCATAGGCAATCAGTGGATGCACGTCAAAAAACATCAAGCTGCAACCAAGGATTTTGATGCCATTGCTGATGAACATGACTCGCCATTTGGGCATGGAGTCGGCAAAAGCGCCGACAAAAGCTGCCAGCAGCACATACGAAACAGTGAATGAAGTTTTAAGTAGCGGCGTGTATTCCACCGGGGCCTGCATGGCGTGCAACATGCCAATGGCAGCAATCAACAGAACATTGTCGGCCAGCGCAGAAAAGAACTGCGCGGCCATGATGATATAAAAACCTAACTTCATGTATGGGATGCGAGGTGCGCGTAAGGAACGGCGTGCAGGAAAATATCAGGCACTATGTCAGACAAGCGACCGTGGTTAAAAGTTGCGGTTTTATAGCA
>JAYTIQ010000139.1:0-14872 GCA_043731705.1 Rugosibacter sp. | reverse complement strand
CCAGCAGGAAGGTGACACATGCCGTGCCGTGTTTCGCGAACGGCGTGCCGTGTATGACGCCGATGTGCTGCCACGGTATATCGTGTTCCCGTTTTGAGGAGAAGAAAATGGGCTAGATAACGGATAAAACTGTCACCAATAAATGGACGCGCTTCCCTGAGAAATGGATTTTGTTTTTCTCTAATTATTAGCGTGCTTGGCTACTAAATATAAAAATAAGAGGAAGAAGCAAACAAGATGTTGCAGTTTGCAGCTTTTGATTGACGAGTAAGGAGTGAGGAAAATGAAACCAAATGTGATCAAATTCGAGGATATTGATCGACTTGTTATCGATAATGTCAAACAGGGTGAATTTAGCGTGCATCGGGATATGTACCGTGACCCGAAGATTTTCGAGCTGGAGATGAAATATATTTTCGAACGCAACTGGGTTTTTGTTGGGTTGGAAAGTCAAGCACCGAATCCGAATGATTACTTTACTACCTGGGTGGGTCGTCAGCCAATTGTGGTTGCGCGTGACAAGAGTGGACAACTCGGCGCTTATATCAATTCTTGCTCGCATAAAGGCGCGCGTATCGCACACCACCGTAATGGCAACATCAAGCAATGGGTATGCTCTTACCACGGCTGGGCTTATGATACTTCTGGTCAGTGCGTTTCCATTAAAGACCAGGAAAAAGGGCTGTATGCAGAATCGTTCAACAAGCTAGATCACAATCTTAAGAAACTGAAATTTGGCAGCTATCGAGGATTTCTGTTTGCGAGTTTGAGCGACGATGTACCTAGCCTGGAAGATCACTTGGGCGAGGCAAAAACGTTGCTAGATCTGGTATGTGATCAGGGCCCCGATGGTGTGGAGGCGATTCCAGGTGTGTCTAGTTATACCTACAACGCCAACTGGAAAATGCAGATTGAGAATTGCATTGACGCGTATCACCTGACTTCGTGTCATCCGAGTTTTATGAATGTGGTAAGTCGGCGTAAACGAGGGGAGAGTAGTAACAAGCAAGTCAAATCCCTGGACATTAACCTGATCACTGAAGCGCCAGGCGGCAATGCCTGCTTCCCCCGCGGCCATGCGGTTATTTATAGCCCGAATGCGGCTGCACAGGAGCGGGGCTTGTACCAGAGCAAGGATGAGCTGATTGCCCGTTGCGGCGAGACCAAGACGAACTGGATGCTGGCGTTGCGCAACCTGACGATTTACCCGAACATGCAGCTTGCTGAAAATGCTTCTCTACAGATGCGAGTGATCCGTCCACTTGCTGTGGACAAAACTGAAATGACGATTTATTGTCTTGGTGCCAAGGGTGAGAGCGATGCAGCAAGAGAAATTCGTATCCGTCAGTATGAGGATTTCTTTAATACATCGGGTTTGGCTACACCAGACGACACGATTGCGTATGAAGATTGTCAGTTTGGTCATCAGGCTGAGATGCTTGAGTGGATGCAAGGCACGGCTCGAGGCATGACGGAATACCACGAGGGTGGCGACGAGATGTCAAGGAATATCGGTGTTAAACCAGAAAGCTCCTTTCTTGGCACCATGGGTTCGCAAGACGAGACTATTTATTTTGGCGGCTATCGAGCCTGGAAGAAATTCATCAAGAATGGGCTGGAGGCAGATGGACTTCTGCTTCTATAAATAAAGTTATAACCGATATTTGTTGCTACCTGATTATTTTAATAAGGAGGAATCACTTTAATGAATGACTTAGTTGTTGCACTTGCTACAGCCAGCCAACTTCTTTACCGCGAGGCCTATTACGTAGATGCTCAGCGCTGGGATGAATGGCTGGATCTGTTTGTTAAGGACACTGAGTATTGGTTGCCAGCCTGGAAGGGTGAGCATGAACTGACAGCCAACCCTAAGCGGGAGGTATCTCTGATTTATTACTCAGACCGTTCCGGACTGGACGATCGTGTCTGGCGCATTCGTTCAGGACAGTCTGTTGCTAGCAGGCCTATTCCGCGTACTACGCATACGGTCAATAACATCCAGATTGAGAATGTGATGGCCGATAGCATGACCGTGTTGTCCACTTGGACCGCGCACTGTTTTTTTCATAAAACCAATAAGAGTGAAATTTTCTTTGGCGATTATCAACATAATCTGCGCAAGGTTGGTGATGACTGGAAAATTTGTCGTAAGTACATTGTGCTCAAGAACGACTATGTGCCGACTATGCTCGATTTCTACAACATATAAACCCTAAATTTAACTCTTGAGTTATTAATCCGGAGATGTATTGAAATGTCTAAAACTACCAAAACTACCAAATCCCAATCGCCAAAGCGCGAGCAGTCTCCCAGCAACATGACAGCCTCGTACTGGTTGGAAGGCATGACCGAGATTGGTGTCGACTATTTGTTCTGCAACATGGGTACCGATCACGCACCTATCATTGAAGCCATGGCGCAGTGGCGTCAACAGGGTCGAAAATATCCTAAAGTTATTCTCTGCCCGCATGAGAACACCGCCGTACACATGGCGATTGGCTACTATCGGGCTACCGGTCGGGCACAGGCTGTGCTGGTACACGTTGATGCTGGCACAGCAAATGCGGTCATGGGTCTGCACAATGCATTTCGTTCGCGGATACCGCTGGTGTTGATGGCTGGTACCGCGCCAGTGACAATACGGGGGGAACTGCTAGGAACCCGTGACACATATGTTCACTTTATTCAAGACCCCTACGACATGAAAGGGATCGTACGCAATTACGTGAAGTGGGAATATCAGTTGCCAACAGGCATTATTGTCAAAGAGGCGTTACGTCGTGCTTTCAGCATGGCCGAGAGCGACCCACCCGGACCAGTTTTCATGACCTTGCCGAGGGAAATTCTGGCAGAAACATGGGAGCCGAAGCAAATCGCTTCATTCCCTGTGGATGCTTACGGCCCCATGCGGATGACAGGTGTAGATGATGCTCCGTTAACCGAAATTGCTGATCGTTTATTGGCAGCTGAGAATCCACTGTTGATCACCAGTTTTGCTGGACGCAATCTCAAGACACCCGCTTTGCTGGATGAGCTTGGTCAATTGATTGGTATGGGCGTGATTGAATCTTATCCCCAAGTGCTTAATATATCCAAGGCTTCCCCGGTATTTTTGGGCAACCTGAGTGAACCACATCTGCCCAAGGTGGATTTTGGTTTGATGGTGGATACCGATCTGCCCTGGATGCCTAAAGAGGCAAAGCCCAACCCGAAAACCTTCTGGGCGCATATTGATATAGACCCCATCAAGAGCGACATTCCGATGTGGGGCTTCCCCGGTCACTTGAAGGTACAGGCTGACAGTTGTATTGCTTTGACGCGTCTGATCGAGATCGTCAAGTCCAAGCTGACTGCCAAACACCGTGCCCGAGCCAAGAAGCGTTTGCAAGAATTTGCTGCACAGCGCGAGCAGATGGGCGGAGTTATTCAAAAACTGGCCAAAAACAAAGGAACCAAAGGCCTGATCAACCCGGCTTATCTTTGTGCGGAGTTGAACAAAGTTTTGCGCGAAGACGATGTCTTGGTAAGTGAATCAGTAATGAATGAACCCTCAGTCGGCATGCAAATCATGCGTACCAAGCCGGGTACTTCGATAGGCCTGGGTGGGGGTGGGTTAGGCTACAGCCCTGGTACTGCGTTGGGTATCAAGTTGGCTAAACCGGATGCCATGGTGCTGCATATGTCGGGTGACGGCAGTTTTTATTTTGGCAATCCAAGCTCAACCTATGAAGTAGCACGTGAGCATAATCTGCCGATTTTCACTGTGGTATTTGAAAATGGAGGATGGTCTGCTGTGAAGGAGTGCACGATCAAGGTCCATCCAGATGGCGTATCGCGTGATACTGATGAGTTTCAAGCCCGCTTAAATCCTGCGTATCAGTTCCAGAAGGTTTGCGAAGCAGCGGGAGGTCACGGTGAAAATGTTTCCGAGCCTGACGAATTACCAGCAGCTATTGCGCGTTGCGTCAATGCCGTGCGCAAGGAAGGTCGCTCTGCTCTTTTGGTAGCACACGTCAAACGTCTGTAACCGTACTTTTAGATAGTGCTGTCGCATAATTGAGCGGCAGCACTAAAAAATTTAATTATTTAGTCTTTTACAGACTAAATAATTGCTATGATGAGAAACCAATCCCATTGAAATTGGAAATTTTTAATAATTAAAAAACAAAGGAGATTTTAATGTCGAAGTATGAATGCATCAACCTCACTATCAAAGACGATGTCGCCACCATCCAGCTCAATCGGCCGGAAAAGAAAAACTGCATGAGCCCGACATTGCACAACAACATGCGCAATGCGTTAGTAGAGGTAGAAAAGGCAAATGTTAAGGTGCTTGTGATCACGGGTATTGCCGGCTCTTTCTGTGCAGGTATGGATCTTGAGCAGTGCTTTTTAGAGCCATTTGATGACCCACAGCGGATGGAAGCGATCAATGATGATGTGTTCACCTGGTTCCGTCATCTCAAGCGGTTCCCGGCAGTGACGATCGCGAAAGTCAATGGTTGGTGTTTTGGTGGTGGGATGGAGCTAGCCGGTATCTGCGACATTGCCATCGTGGCTGATGAATCGGTTTGGGGTTTGTCTGAAGTCAACTTCGGGATATTCCCTGGCGGTGGTACTTCCTGGGCTTACGCACATAACATTCCGGCTCGCAAGAAAGCACTGTATTACGGCTTGACAGGCGAAACATTTACCGGCAAGCAGGCAGAGGAACTTGGTTATGCCACCAAGTCGGTGCCGCTAGCCCAGCTTGATGCGGAAACTGACCGTGTGGTTGGCATGCTGACAAAACTTGGTCGTGTTGTTTTGCGCAAGACCAAAGAAGTTTACGAGAAGGTTAAATGGATGGATTTCGATTCCGCCATTGATTATGAAATGGCCAAGTTGTGGGAGTTGTCTCGGGAGACCAATGATGACTGGATTCGAACTGCGCTGGCGTCATTCAAGCGGCGAGAATTCAAACCGGGTACACAGTCCTATAAGTTGACCAAGGACGTCTGAGTCATGGACTTTGGGCTCAGTCAAGATCAACTGATGCTTCGCGATCTTTGTGAGAAGATCGCGAAGAGCTTTGATGACAGGTACTGGCAGAAGATTGATGAGGATTATGGCTTCCCGCGTGAGTTCTGGAATGTTTTAGTCGAGCAGGGCATACTCGGTATCAATGTGCCAGAGGCTTACGGGGGTAGTGGGCTGGGTATGTTCGAGATGTGTCTTGCAGCTGAGGCTCTGTCAATTAACGGGGGTGATTGTGGCGGCATGTTTGTCGGCGGCCCGGTGTTTGGCGGTTGTTTGATCAATGCTGCCGGCACTCCTGAACAGAAGGCCAAATATTTGCCGGCCATCGTCAAAGGTGAGGTTTGGGCTGGTGCGTTTACCGAACCCGACTCCGGTTCTAATATCACCTCTATTCGGACTGAAGCCCACAAGGAGAATGGGCACTATCTGGTTCGCGGTCAGAAGATGTATATCTCCAATGTTGCCAGTGCTGCGCATATTGGCATCATGTGCCGGACTTCACCCTATGACCCAGCGCGGCGTACGGAGGGTGTCTCGCTGCTGGTTGGGGATTTGCCCAATCCCGGTATTGAAGCAAGGCCACTCAAGAAAATGGGTAGCCACTTCATGGATACCAACGCGGTGTTTTTTGATGACTTCAAGGTGCCAGAAGCAAACCTGCTTGGCGAGGAAGGCAAGGGCTGGAAGGCGCTTTATGCCGTGCTGAATCCAGAGCGGCTGGTCATTGCTGCCAGCTGTATCGGTACAGGCAATTACTTGATTCGCAAGGCAGTGCAATACGCTAGCGAGCGCTCTATTTGGGGTAAGCCGTTGGCGACACATCAGGGATTGGCCTTTCCGCTCGCTGAGATACGTATTCGCCTTGAATGTGCCCGCCTCAAGGTGTATGAGGCTGCCTGGCTGTACGATCAGGGCAAGGAGTGCGGTGTACAGGCGACATCGGCAAAGTATGCGGCAGCCCATGCCGCGCTTGATGCTGCTGACAGGGCTATCCAGACACTGGGTGGTGCGGGTTACGTTAGCGAGTCAGGTGTTGAGCGGCACTACCGTAACCTGCGCCTGAATCGTATTGCTCCAGTAACCGATGAAATGACGCTGGCTTATATTGCTCAGCATGATCTTGGTATGCCACGCTCGTACTAGCGAAGTAAGACCGACTAAAAAGACATCATGGGAAGATAGGAAGAGCCGGCGGATCATCAACTTGATCCGCCGATTCTCTTTGATCAAGAACAAAGCGGCGAATACAGCCGAATGGAGGAGTGATGACTAATGAAACCAATCTGAGGGAGATGCTGCATCGAGCAGCGAAGTGGTTCCCTAATAATGAAGCGGTGGTGGATGACATCTACCGCTACACCTACGCCGAACTCAAAGATCAAGTGCAGCGGATGGCGAAGCTCTTGCATACGCGAGGCGTGCGCAAGGGTGATCGCGTGGCGCTGCTAATGTATCCGTCGGTGGGTCACGTGGTGGCATTGTTTGGTGCTTTCGAGCTTGGCGCTGTGCCTTGCGCGCTGCATCTACGTGAGTCACCCAAGACTCTGGCTGCAGTAATAGAACGTTTGTCGCCACGTGTCCTGGTGTACGACGGTGCGCTCGACCAACTGGCTGACGAGTTGCGAAATCTGACGCCATTGATCAGTTTTGGCATCCGCGCGGTGTCGGAAATGACGCCTGCAGAGAAAATTGTCGGTAGTGACCCTGTCATTCCGCGTGATTTGGTGCAGTACGCGCTTGACTTCGAGCCAATGCCGATTCGTGGTGACGATGTGGCCATGATTGTGCTCTCTTCTGGCACTACCGGCGTACCCAAGGGCATCATGCACACTCACCGTACTCAAATTGAAAGTGCTCGTGGTGGTGCTTCCATATTTGACACCAATCCCTACAGTTGTATTGTTAATGCCTCTACAACATCTTTCATTGGTTGGTACAACTGCACGATGCCGTTTCTTAATGCTGCGGGCAAAGTTGTATTCATGACGCGGTGGGATCCCAAGCGCTACTTGCAGAAATTGCATGATGAGCATGCCACTTTTGCTTTTCTAGTACCTACCGTGTGGCGGCTTTTGTTCCGAGAAAATCTTGATTCATACGATCTTTCATCAGTCAAAAAAGCGGGCTATGCTGGTGAGCCCATGGATACCCACACGATGGGCAGAATCCGTGAAAAAATTTGTACGCAGATTATCAATATTTACGGTACCACTGAAACCGGTTCTTGCGCTGGAGGTACGATTATGTTTGATGAGGACTATCGCGATGCAAGCAAGCAGGAAAGCGTTGGCAAACCATTCCTGAATGCTGACGTACGGGTTATCAAGCCGGGTGGATCGCTTACCGATGAAATGCCAGTGGGTGAGGAAGGGGAAGTGATTATTCATGGCTTATCCGTGGCGTCACAAGTGTGGGATCAGCCCGAAGTTGCACGTAAAATATTCGAGGATGGCTGGTGGCGGTCGGGGGACATTGGCATGCTGGATGAAGATCAATATCTTTATCTGCGCGGGCGAGTAGATGACATGATCATTTCCGGCGGCATCAACATACTGCCAAACGAGATCGAAGAGGCTGTTCTCAGTCATGATGCGGTAAATCAGTGTGCAGTTATCGGTCTTCATGACGAAGAATGGGGTCAGCGTATTGCTGCCTTTGTCGTGACTAATATGGCATTAACAGAGGATGTGCTCAGAGAGTACATTGAATCCACGGAGCTGCCGCATTACAAACGCCCTCGTGAATATTTCTTCGTTGACTCCATACCGCTGGGAAACACTGGCAAGGTGAGTCGGCGCATGTTGCACCTACAGATAGGAAACAAAAAATGACTGCCCCTGCGAAGCCTGTTGATCTCAACACGATTGATCTTTCTCGTCCCTCTACATCCATTGAGTTTGGTGGACGCATTGCCGAGTCACGTCCTGAATTTGTAAAAATGATTTTTCCTTTCGAGCCGCGCTGGTGCAACCCTCGTGGCTCAATACAAGGAGGGGTTATGGCCGTGTATATCGACGAGGCGCTTGGTTATGCCATGCTCGCAACATTTCCCGATCTAAAAACCGTATGGACAACAACCAGCCTGACTCTGAATTATTTGCGGCCGATAACAGGAGGCGATATCACCGCAATTGGTAAGATTATTCGTATAGGCGGACGAACTGGTTACGTTGAAGGCGAGATTCTGGATGCCGAAGGCAAGCTCTGCGTCAAAGCTGTATCTGGTTTGTTACTGCTAAAACGGAATGGCGAGTAGCTCAATGACAATGCGCCAGTAGACACTGGCAATCGGTATACAGATAATTTCTGGCCGCATTGGATAGGGCACACTGGGTAGCATAAGCCGCTATTTTCCGCTATTTTTTATAAGTCGCCGTATCACCAGCGCCGACTTTTTGCCCCGCGTTGGGCCATGGTTTGTACGGTACCTGCCTGCACCTAAAATCCCCCATCACAGTGGATGGGGGCTAATAAATAAGCTATCGCGCTTTGCTTAAAAAATCTAAGCGTGCCAAGGGGCTTGCATAGTTCCTTATGGATCAGCGGAGTTGGGTCAAGCGTGCTTTCCACTGATCAATCACTTGCGGGTTTTTTGTGTAGAGCGGTGGCTCGTTGCGCAGCACACGACGGATATTTTCCAGCGCCGCCACAGGGAGTGATGCCATCACATCATGAGTATGTCCGATGATGTGCGGCGTCAATATCACATTGTCACTGCCGACAAATTCGCGCAAGGGGCTATTTACAGGCAACGGTTCTTGCACAAAAGCATCAAGTGCAGCACCGGCAATGACGCCTTCCTTGAGCGCCTTGTAGAGCGCCACCTCATCTACTCCTGCTCCGCGAGCGGTGTTGACCAGGTATGCCGTTGGCTTCATCAGGCTGAATTCGCGTTCGCCGAGCATTGATCGTGTCTCATCCGTCACTGTGATGTGCAAGCTGACAAAGTCGGATTGTTGCAACAACTCGTCAAGTTCTACTTTTTTGGTGCCAGCTGGTGCTTGGTTTTGCGACACATAGGGGTCGAAGTAGAGGATTTCAGTTTCCCATCCATGTAGGCGGTCAACCACGCCGCGAGCAATGCGACCCATGCCAATTAAACCCACGGTGCGTCCGCGTACACTGCGTGATGTTAACTCACGTGGTCTGGGTGCATTTTCAGCCAGCAGACGCTGCTTGAATGGCATTTGCATGGAGAGTGCCGCGATGAATAAAACCGTTGCCTCGGCCATCCCAAGGAAGTTCTCTGGTGTAGCTCCATGGCCCACGATGATGCCCAGTTCAGTAGCAGCATCGATATCGATACTTTCAACACCAATGACAGGTGACATGATGGCGCGCAACTTCGGTGCGGCTTGCATAATAGAGCGGTCTATTTTCGTCATCGGGCTGGCAACAATGACGTCGACACGACTGAATAGTCGCTCATAGTCGGCAGGGTCATACACGGTAAAACCAATGCCCGTTCCTTCAGGTCCGCGGATAATCTCCCAATCTGATTCGGTGAGTTCATTGGCTACTACGTCAGAAATCCAGTCGGTTGAAACAAATACAACACCCTTGCTCATTTCAGTATTCCCCTCTTTTAATTATAAAAATGTGAAACAGATGGTATCGACAAACCAATCAATGCAACGAATGCTCATTGTATATAAAAGCCAATTGAAAGAAGCAATTTATCGAATCCCAAAGCAGGTCATTTGATAATGAGTTACAGCAGTAACTGACCCCATACCAATGCCATCAAGTACGACGACAAGGTTAACGCTTGATGACAGTGCTGTGATGTGCATCAGTCATCCATCGAGGCGGCGAAACGGAAATTCATGGTCCGGTCGTTATAATACACACCGGATAACTGCACCACCAGCGATAGGATGTCAGTGTCACCATCATTGAAGTGGCCGTGCCACAGGTTAGGGGGCGTTATCAACACTTGGCCGGGGTACCAATCGACGCGTAGCGGATCGACAATAGCATTGCCGCGTACTTTTTCACCGAGTAGCGAGTAGCTGGATTCGTTAGCCGTGATCACGAAGGTGATGGCAGCAGCAGCGTGGCTATGGACGGTATTTGCTGCACCTGGCGCTAGACGATTGAGATGCGCGAACAAATTGGGTGTAGCCAGCTTTTCGGTAGTCAGTCCATGGTGGGCCAAAAATACGCCCGATGCGGTAATGCCCTGCGCAGCGGTTTCGGCAAGCTTGGCGGCGAGCAGTGCCGCAGGCCAGTGGGTGAAGGCAATGCGAGCGTCAGGATCAATTCGCCAACCCATATAGCGTGCCATCGGGCTGTCATCAACAGAATAAAAGCGCATTCCCGATACGCTGGCACGGGCGGTGGCTCCAACGCTGCCTGGCACAGCCAGAATATCTCCGGTACCAACCGTCACTGTCTCATCCCCAACGCTCAACGTGCCATTGCCTTCCAGAATCAGCACGATCACGCCGCCTGCAGTTGCACCTATGGGTGCGATAGATTGTGGAGCAAGTGCGTGGACGCCGACCAGCAGCGCGGGCAGCGTGGCCGGGTATAGTAGTCCAAGTGCAGCGCTGAAGTCGAGCAATCCATTGTGCGGCGCTGGTGCAGAAGCCGGGATAAGCTTCTCAATTGGTATAGGCATGGCAGTGCCAATGAATTCTCGTTCGGACAAATACAGGGCACGCGCAGCGGCCGGCGTGTCGGCAAGTGCTGTGGGCATAGTACGATAGGCGATAGCGTGGCTCATGGCATGCTCCTCTTGCGCTGAAATAACAGGTTCAGTGATGCTTTTAATTTGCGGGACAGTTTTTCAATTTCGGCTGATAAGGTTTGGCAATAGCTCGGTTTCTTAGTTTTTGGTGTTGGGCGCAACCGAAACTAGGGCCACGTCGCGCATGGTAATAATGGCTGTAGCAGCTAGTAAAAGTGGCCCGCCAAAAATCAAAAAATAAACCATAAAGGGCGGCTCTACAACGGCCAGCCAGCCACCGGCCAAGGGCCCAAAGATGGAGCCAATACGCCCCCAGGCCTGTGCCCAGCCAACCCCGGTGGTGCGTATTGTGCTGGGGTAGACCTGGGTTGCTATTGGATAGAGCCCCACTTGTGCTGCACCAGCGAACAAGCCAGTAGCAAAGCAGGCTGCGGCCACCTGCGCGTATCCGGCGTCGCCATAACCTATGGACATGAAAGACAGAGCACCCAGAGCAAAGAATGTTGCCAGTACGCGTCGCGGGTTGTAGCGGGATGAAAGCCACGCCAGCACAAGTGCCCCCAGTATTCCGCCGATATTGAACATTACCGTTGCGTGGATAGCCTGCGTAAAGGCCATGCCACGGTCTACCAGCAACTTTGGTAACCAGTTCAAAAGAAAAAATAATACCAACAGATTGATAAAGAATGCTATCCATAACAGTAATGTGTTTCGGGCACGTCGATGCCGGAATAACTCACCAAAGCCAACCCCATCGGTGGTATCTGGCATGACATAGATGTCTTCTGCCGGATAGCGACCAACAGGGTCGAAACGGCGCAACAGGGCAGCGATTCTTGCACCAGCGCCAATCTGTCGCGCGAGAAATTGTGGAGACTCTGGCAGTAGTGCCAGCAATACAAGCGCCAACACCAGCGGTGCAGTGCCACCAACGTAAAACATGGCGCGCCAGCCGTGTTCAACGACCAGTTTTCCTGCCACCATGCCACCCAGCAGACCGCCAACGGAAAAGCCGATATACATGAGCGTTACCAAGAGTGACCTCTGCTTGCTGGGGGAACATTCTGCCATCAGGGTGACCGCATTGGGTAGCGCACCACCCAGTCCAAGCCCAGTCAGTAGACGCAACACAATGATCTCAGTGACGCTGCCTGCTATAGAGGCACCCAAGGTGCTGATTCCAAAAAGTGCGACGCAGAAGATCAAGGTGCGCCGACGGCCGAGTCGATCGCCGAGTACCCCAAACAAAAGTGCGCCGCAGGTCATGCCGAGCAGGGCAGCGCTGAATACGGGACCCAGGCGATTGTTGGCGATGCCAAATTCTGCCGCAATCTGCGGTGCAGTAAATCCTATGATTTGTGCATCAAAGCCATCGGTGGCTGCTACCGCAAAAGTTAGAGCCAACAACAACCAGTGCATCCTGCATAGCGGGGCGGCATTGATACAGGCAGCAACATTCCAGGTACGCGCAGGTTGATCCATATATTCTCCTTTGATTTTTCAGTTTTATTTTTGTGAGGCATTTCAAGGCAGGCACGTTGCATATTAGATATAGATAGCCCACCGATTTTGCGGATGAGAGTGTATCGCTTTGCACTATGCCAGAGTATGGCAGCGTCTTGGTTTGTCATGCTGTTTTCATTGCAATTGGTGCACGCCAATATGCTGCAACGCGGTAAATGTTGTAATTTTCCAACAAAGTTTTTTGCTATTGTTTTTTTTAAAAAATAGACTACTATCGCGCCTGTAGCAAAATATAAAACTACATTAAGGGAGAGAAATTAGATGAAAAAATCTAAACGCGGGATGGTGTTTACGCATTCTTTGTTTGCTGTTGGCTTGGGCATGCTGGGCTTGTTACAGTCGCCCGTGGCAGGTGCATTTAGTTTTGATTTGGGTGGCGACATCACCGGTGCGTTTGATACGGACATCACTTATGGTTATATGCGCCGCACGGCAGGAGCTAACTTTAGTTCTACGCGGCAGACAGTGTCGGCTTCTTATGGTAACCGAGTGCTTTTCCCCGAGGCAGGTGACACGATATCCAATGCCATCCGTGTTTCCCATGCACTGGAACTGAAACGGGGTGACACAGGTTTTCTGATGCACGGAAATTATTTCTATGATGCGGCTTTCCGCGGCAAAGATTTGCCGACGGATACCAGAAACTCCTTGCTGCATGCGGAAGACATCACCGATGCATTTATCTATACAAAACTCGGCAATAACTTCACGTTGCGGGTAGGCCAGCAAATCATCAACTGGGGTGAAAACACCTTTATCCAAGGTGGTATTTCCGATGTCAATACCTTTGACATCAAAAAACTGCGTGTCCCTGGTGCTGACTTGAAGGATGCTTACATTGGCACCAAAGCCATTGATTTGGCCTGGTCTGCGGATAACTTGACTATCGAAGGTTTTGCCTTGTTCAAATATGATCAGGCTCGCCTTGATGCCATGGGCAGCCCTTTTTCGACGCAGGATGCCGCGGTTGATGGGGGTGGCTTTGATCTAGGGGGGAATGGTGTAGCTGGTGGGGGTTGCGTTTCGGCAGGCACACCTGCTGGTCGTTGCGACCTATTTGGGGGGCGGCTTGTTCGTACTTCGGATCAGCGCGCCCGTAAAAATGGTCAGTGGGGTATTGCGATACGTAAATTCTTTCCGGATTTCTTTAGCGGGGGCGAAGTTGCCTTGTACGCACAAAACCTGCATGATCACTTGCCTTCGGTTTCTACCTATGCCCGGACGGGTTTATTTTTTGTCGAGAACCCGAAAGACATCAAGCGCTATGGCATCTCGTTCAATACCACTGTTGCAGCGCTTGCGGTGAGTGGTGAATGGAGCATTCGCAAGGGTGCGCCAATTCAACTCATAAAACCCCTGTCTAACGGTCTTGCTGCCGCATTTGGTCCTTTTGCTCCTGATTTAACCATACCGGTTGGCACTTATCAGCAAGGCTGGGCTAAAGCGGATCGTCAGCAATTGCAGGTCACTGTACAGAAGAATTGGGGCGTCGTGCATCAGTTGGGTGCCGATGGAGGAAGTTCAATCATTGAAATGGCTGTGGGTAAAGTGAATAATTTGCCAGCTGCCAATCAATTGTTCGAACCGACATTGACTCATAGCTGGTCGGGTTTTCAAATGAAGCATTCGTTGCTTTATCAGGCTGCGCTCTTCAATCTGGTCGCCCTGACACCTAACTTCGCTTATCGCTGGGATCTACGTGGTAACTCGAATGAGTTTGGCGGCGGCAAAGCCTTCGTTGCAGGACGTCGCGCTGCGACACTTGGGCTTGATTTTGACTACATGAGTGGACGTTACAAGGGCGGGATTGGCTATACCAACTTCTTTGGTAAAAATTCGGATAAGAATGTGGGCAATGGCTTGCTGAATGGCACGGTTGACCGTGACTTTATCCAGGCTAATGTGAGCATTTCGTTCTGATGCTTGCGATGACGACTATGTGTATAGCGGTATAGCGCATTTATTTATTTGATCTTAAAAAAATAGAGGAGCATTTATAAAAATGAAATTATTCAATTTGTCAAAAACTATTGCTGTCCTTGTTACTGCAGGGTTGGCGATGGGCATTCAGCCGGCGAAAGCGGCACTGACCTCTGCTGAGCTGGCAACGCTCGGTGTTGAAGGCACGCCGTTGACGCCTGTGGGCGCCATTCGTGCGGGCAATGCAGATGGGTCGATTCCCGCGTGGAGCCCGAAGTCATCATTGGTGCCGCCGCCAGGATACAAGCCCGGTGATGCTCCTGATCCATTTGCCAATGAAAAACCCTTATTCACTATCACGGCAAAAAACTATACACAGTATCAGGATAAGCTGAATCTGGCTCAGATTGCGATGTTCAAGCAGTATCCGGATACCTTCAGAATGCACGTTTATCCGACCCACCGGACAGCAACGTATGATCCCTGGATATATGAGGCGACTTTGCGTCAGGCAAAATCAGTTACTACGTGCCCTGATCAGACGACGACAGGCAAGATTTGTCTGAAGAATTATGTCTTGGGTGGTGGTATACCTTTCCCGATTCCCAAGAATGGTGATGAGCTAGGCTGGAATCATTTTTTGGCTTTTCGCGGCACATCGTATGATATTGTTGGAAATGGGGTTCTGGTTGATAGCTTAGGTGGTCGCACAGATGT
>JAYTIQ010000138.1:0-4014 GCA_043731705.1 Rugosibacter sp. | reverse complement strand
CTCTGTTAAAATTGTTCCTGCGCGACATCTTATCGCTTCCGCCTCTGACATCTCACCCCTATGTTTAGTTTCCTCAAAAAAAAGGACAAGCCCTCCGCGTTGAGCGTGACCGAAGCGGCTGAACCGACATCAAGTGCTCACGCAGCAACAGCGGCCACCACCACCTCATGGCGCGACCGGCTGAAAACCGGCCTCACGCGCACGCGCGCAGCGCTCACCACGCCACTGGGCGAGCTGTTCAGCCGCAGTCAAATTGACGAAGCGCTGCTGGAAGATCTTGAAACGACCTTGCTCACCGCCGATTGCGGCGTCGATGCCACGCAGTGGTTGCTGGATGAACTCAAATCAGCCGTCAAGAAAAACAAGCTGGACAGCCCGTCACAACTACGCCAAGTGCTAGCCGACCGACTGACGACATTACTCGCGCCGCTGGAACAACCGCTGGATGTGACTGCCCACAAACCCTTTATCGTGATGATTACCGGTGTGAACGGCGCGGGCAAAACCACCTCCATCGGCAAACTGGCGAAACACTTTCAGAGCCAGGGCAAGAGTGTGCTGCTTGCCGCGGGCGACACTTTCCGCGCAGCAGCACGTGAGCAACTCAAAGCCTGGGGCGAGCGCAATGGCATAGCCGTCATCGCCCAAGAATCAGGCGACCCTGCCGCTGTGGTGTTCGATGCCATCAGCGCTGCGCGCGCGCGCAATATTGATGTTGTTCTGGCCGATACCGCAGGCCGCCTGCCCACGCAATTGCACCTAATGGAAGAAATTGCCAAGGTGCGCCGCGTCATTCAAAAAATCGACCCCACCGGCCCGCATGAAGTCTTGCTGGTGCTGGATGCCAACATTGGCCAGAACGCCATACAGCAAGTCAAAGCATTCGATCAATCCATCCACGTGACGGGTCTCGTGCTGACTAAACTGGATGGCACCGCCAAAGGCGGCGTGCTGGCTGCCATCGCCCGCCAATGCCCCAAGCCCGTACGCTTCATTGGCGTCGGTGAAGGCATTGATGACTTGCAACCGTTCCGTGTCGATGAATTTGTCGAGGCATTACTGACAGGGCCGGAAAATACCGCCGGTTAAGCAAGAAACAGGCGCAAAGCCGGGCCGTCTCAAGCGCATCCCTATATTAACAGCAGGCTTTTCGCAGCAAGTCAGCGCAAACCTTCCAGAAAAGACGCAGGACCGAACACGGCAAGCAGGGTCAGGTCTTCCTCAATATTGAAGAAGGAATGATCGGTTGTTGCACTAACAAAAAGCACCATGCCGGGCCGCACTTCACGTTCATCATCACCCATGCGCAACCGGGCAAGCCCGTCAAGAACGATGTAAATTTCATCTTCCAAGTGCGGAGCCTGCATATCCCGTGCGCCAGCAGGCAGTCGATACATGGCGCAGGACATTTGCGCAGACCGCAAAAACTCCATGAACCGCGGCTCTGTACCTTCAACTTGTTTTCTCAGATCAGCGAGGTCAAACACTTGCCAAGCATGTGCGGACATAAGATACCTTTCTTTGCGCCTTGCGCTATGAGCAGGCTCGGCGCCCCGGACTCCGCTCATCGACAGCGAAAGCGGTAACTACTCTCAGTTTATAGACACAATCCCTCATCGGCAACTTATCTGTTACCTATCCGTCATTGCGCTAGCAAACAGCCGGTTGCAGCTGCTTGCAAAAATGAAACTCTTCTAGCTTTAACTTCTCCCACTTTGGCGCATAAGCGGAATTAGCGCACTAGGATAGTGCGCTAATATGCGATCAAAACTCGACTTCAAGCTCTTCAATATCGGTTGGTTCAAGTTTGGCCGCAGCAATCCACTCGTGCATTTCGGGCATCGCCATCACTGTTTGGCAATAAGCGGTGCAAACGGGATCGAGTTCAACGCTGTAGGTCAGAAACCGCGTGACCACCGGTGCATACATCGCATCAGCCATGCCGCGCTGCTTGCCGAACAGCCAAGGGCCGCCGTAGCGGGTAAGGCAATCGCGCCAGATTTCGGTAATACGCTCGATGTCACCTTTGGCACGCGACCAAATGGCAAAGTTTTTTACTGTCGTACTGAGATTCATCGGCAGTGCCGAGCGCAGGGCAGAAAATCCAGAGTGCATCTCACCGCAGATAGAGCGGCAGTGCGCACGCGCAGCCTGATCAGCAGGCAACAAGCCAGCTTTCGGCTTGATCTCGTCAAGATATTCAGCGATGGCCAATGTATCCCATACAGAAATGCCATCGTGCTCCAACCGGGGCACAAGAACAGAAGGCGAAAGCAGCAATAACTCAGCCTTGGCCGACGCATCATCAGTAGCAACCAGTCGCTCGGTGAATGGCAGCCCGGCAAAACGCACCAACAACCAGCCCCGCAAAGACCATGAAGAATAATTTTTGCTGCTCAGGGTTAGACTTGCTTTGGCCTTGGTCATGGGAAACTCCAGTATCCGAAAAGAATGAAGGCCCCAGTCAGGCTGGGGCTTGCTAAAGGGATAATATCCCTTTACCGTGGTATTGTTGCAAAATATAGCAAAGCAAAGTACGTACCATGAAGTTTTATTCCAATTTGCAATCTGACTTCCCGGAAAAATGAAATCCATGCACGTATCTTGCTTAGTTTAGTATTGGGGCAGTAGCGCCCTAAATGTGGAAAGGATTCATAATGATTGCCGCAGCTGCACCCCACTACCAGATGTATCAGGCGCTTTTTGACGCAAGTTACCCTGCGCGCAGCACAGCCCGTATGCTCACCCCCTGGTTGCGCCAAACCATGTTCTGGCTACCGGATAACACCACCGTGCGCAAACTGACCGCCCTGTGCGAAGCAGTTGCTTTAACAGGCCTGACTCATGAGCGGCCAAGCTTTGGGATTGACTCTGTTGAAGTAGACGGACAAAAAATCGCTGTGCATGAAGCAGCAGCCCATGTCACGCCCTTCGCCACCTTGCTGCATTTTCGCAAAAACACACCCAGCCCCGGTCCCAAGGTGCTGCTGATCGCACCTATTTCGGGCCATTTTGCCACGCTGCTTGCCAGCACCGCACGCACACTGCTCCAGCATCACGATGTGTACATCACCGACTGGCATAACATACGTGATGTACCACTGAGCGCCGGTACCTTCGACATGAATGCCTTCATTGGTCATTTGATCGAATTTATTGACTGGCTGGGGCCGGAAACCCACCTGGTTTCCATTTGCCAGCCAACGGTTGGCACGCTCGCAGCGGTTGCTGTCATGGCCGCAGAGCAAAGCCCTAACCAGCCACGTAGCATGACGTTAATGGCCGGGCCGATTGATTGCCGTATAAACCCCAGCGTCGTTAACAAGCTGGCAACGGATAAACCAATTGAGTGGTTTGAAGAGAACTTGATTGGCCTGGTGCCCTTGCGTTACAAAGGGGCTTTGCGCCGCGTATATCCCGGCTATTTGCAGATCTCCGCTTTTTTGAGCATGAACGCTGAACGGCACAGAGACTCATTTCGCAACATGTATGCTAGCCGGGTGAGTGGTGACCATGCCAAGGCCGAAAGCATCAAGGATTTTTACTCGGAATACCTGGCCATGATGGATATGCCCGCTGAGTTTTATCTTGAAACCGTGCGCCTCGTTTTTCAGGAACATGCCTTGCCTCTGGGGAAACTTGAATACTGTGGCAAGCGGGTAGATCCTTCGGCAATTCGTCGTACCGCGTTGTTTACGGTAGAGGGCGAGAAGGATGACATTTGTTCCATCGGCCAGACACTGTCGGCACATGATCTATGCAGCAAGCTCGCGCCTTATCGCAAGCAGCATCATCTTCAACCCGGCGCCGGCCACTACGGCGTATTCAATGGCAAACGCTGGGATAGGCAAATCTACCCGCGCGTGCGCGCCTTCATTCATGATTTTAATGAATAGCTCATTATCGAATACTTAGGGAAACGCCGAATAAGTTCGGTCTGAAGTGAACGAATTGTTTGTCATGGTGTCAGAGATGAAGATTCGAACACGAGGGGTGAAACAATGAAACAGATGA
>JAYTIQ010000137.1:0-5887 GCA_043731705.1 Rugosibacter sp. | reverse complement strand
CTCTCTGTTGGGCAAGAACTCATTGTTCAAGTGGAAAAAGATGAGCGTGGGAATAAAGGTGCTGCGCTTACCACCTATATTTCACTCGCCGGCCGCTACCTTGTCTTGATGCCCAACAATCCTCGGGGCGGTGGGGTTTCTCGTCGCATTGAAGGCGAAGATCGGCAAGAACTCCGTGAAATCATGGATCAGCTGGAAGTCCCCAGTGGTACAAGCCTGATCGCCCGTACCGCCGGCATTGGCCGCTCGTTGGAAGAGCTGCAATGGGATCTGAACTATCTCTTGCAACTCTGGAACGCCATCGATGGTGCAGCTAAAGCACAAAGTGGTGTGTTCCTGATTTATCAAGAATCAAGCCTCGTTATTCGTGCTATTCGCGATTATTTTCATTCCGAAATTGGCGAGATTCTCATCGATACCGACGACGTCTTTGAACAAGCGCAACAGTTCATGGCGCACGTCATGCCAGGCAATGTCTCCCGCGTAAAACGCTACCAGGACGACGTGCCGCTGTTCTCGCGATTCCAGATCGAGCATCAAATCGAATCAGCCTATTCACGTCAGGTCACCCTCCCTTCAGGAGGCGCTATCGTGATCGATCACACCGAAGCACTAGTGTCGGTTGATGTTAACTCGGGCCGCTCCACCAAAGGCAGTGACATCGAAGAAACCGCACTGCGTACCAACTGCGAAGCCGCTGACGAAATTGCACGTCAGCTTCGCTTGCGCGATTTAGGCGGGCTGATTGTCATCGACTTCATTGATATGGAGGCCGCGAAAAATCAGCGCGAAGTTGAAAACCGCTTGCGTGATGCGCTGCATCACGATCGCGCACGTGTGCAAACCGGCAAGATCAGCCGCTTTGGCCTGCTCGAATTGTCCCGCCAGCGCCTGCGTCCCGCCTTGGCTGAAACCAGCTATATCACGTGCCCGCGTTGCACTGGCACAGGACATATCCGTAGCACCGAATCAGCCGCGCTCCACATCTTGCGTATTCTTGAAGAAGAATCCATGAAAGACAACACCGGTGCCTTGCACTGCCAGGTTCCGGTAGACGTGGGTACCTTTTTGCTCAATGAAAAACGCGTTGATATCTCGCACATTGAATCGCGTCACCGCGTCAATCTGGTCATCGTCCCTAACCGCCATCTAGAAACACCTGCTCACGAAATTGTGCGTGTGCGGCATGACCAACTCAATAGCGAAGGCCCCAGCAATCTGGCCAGCTATCAGATGGCCACACGTCCGCTTGAAGAAGCGTATCAAACGCCTTCGGCTCAAGCTGAGGTCAAGCCAGTCAAAATTGAGGCGGCAGTTCGCGGAGTTCCCGCCGGCCAGCCTGCACCGATTGTAGATTCCTCGCGTCCTGCAAAAGCAGCTATCCCCTCAGTTAGCCTGTTCAGCAAAATAGCGGCTTTCTTTTTTGGCGAGAAAAAAGCAGCAACCCCTGCGCCAAAATCAGAAGATGCTAATGCGCAACGTCCACGCAATAACAACCGCAACCGGAATCGCGATGTAAGCCGTGATCGCACACCCCGCGCAGAAGGTCAGCCAGCTAATGGCGAACGTAAAACCCGCCCACAAAGCCAACAGGGCGGGCAAAACCGTCGTGATGAAACACCGGCACAGGAGGTAAGCAACAACCGCAATAAACCCGCTGCGCCTAAGGAAACCCGGGAGCCACGGGATCCAAAAGAGGCACGCGAACCAAGGGAGCCCCGCGAACCGCGGCAACCTCGCCCTCCGCGTAGTACAGCAGCTGAAACAACTGCTGATATCGCCGTCTCACCAGCGCCGACTTTTGCAGAAGCTGACGCCAGCACTGCAGAAGGCACTGCGCGCAGCGGACGCAGAAATCGCGGCCGTGGCCGCGGGCGCAACGATCGTGCTGACCGTGGCGATCGTAACGAAGATGGGCTACCACCAGTAAGGGATAACAATAACACCGCAAGCAGTGGCTTTGCTGAAGCAGGTAACATCACTGCTGCGGTAGATATCACTCCAACGCCAACCTTTGCGCCAGAGCCGATTATCAGTTCGGTACCGCAGCTTGCAGCAGAGCTTATATCAACTCCGCCAATGACCCCTGTACAGCCAGCAAGGGCGGTGCCAGAAGTATCTTCTGCGTTACCTGAAGTCATGCATTCTGCTATCCCTGCTGTAACGGCTGCCGTGATGCCTGTTGTAGCACCTCCTATTGCGCATCCACCAACGCCAGCGAAAGACTTCTCGGATACGTTACAGCAAGCAGGGTTGATTTTGATCCAAACAGCACAGACCGCTCAAGCGCCATCTACACCTGTGATGCCTACTCCACCTCTCGGACGCAAACCAAAGCCAATCCAAATGATTGCTAATGAGCCTTTACAGATGATAGAAACGAAGCCTGATTAACCAAGTATCAAGATCCATCTTTATGGGGGCGTTAAGCCCCCATTTTTTCACCTTGCAAGAACGGCCATATGAAATGAAATCCGCCAAAAAATAACAAAAAAACCCGCACTGCCAAAGGCAATACGGGTTTTTTCTTTACTGGCGGAGACGCAGGGATTCGAACCCTGGATCCAGGTTTTGCCCAGATGCGCCCTTAGCAGGGGCGTGCCTTCGACCACTCGGCCACGTCTCCAGAAGGATGACCTAAAAACTCATCACCCCACAAGGTCAGGAAGTATATCTGAAGCTGTTACGCTTCTAAAGCTTTACGTAAAAGTTAAGGCCGAAAATTAACAACCCATGCTAAAAAATTAAACAACATTAAACACTCGCTGTTCGAGCGATTTAAAGCAATATCAAATTATCGCGATGAATTAACTCAGCACTATCCATATAACCAAGTAATGCTTCGATGTCTTGCGTGCCACGGCCAGCAATACGCCGTGCTTCAACACTTGAATAGTTAGCCAGGCCACGGGCAATTTCATGACCATCATGCGAGCGACAAGCAACCACGGCACCACGCCCGAATTCACCCTCTACTGCGGTAACACCCACCGGTAAAAGACTGCGCCCACTCGTTAGCGCCTGAATTGCGCCATCATCAAGCATCAGCGAACCTGCAAGCTGTAGATGATCAGCCAGCCATTGTTTACGCGCCGCCAAAGGTGATGCCGTCGCATATAGCAATGTACCAATCGCCTCACCTCGGCTAGCAGAAATCAAAGCATCTGGCGCATGGCCACTCACTATCAGCGTATGGGCGCCACTTCGGGCAGCACGTTGCGCAGCGCGCACTTTAGTAATCATGCCGCCACGACTGATGGACGACCCCACCCCACCCGCCATGGCTTCAAAACGACAATCATCCGCTCTACCATCGCTAACCAGGGTGGCCGTCGCATCACGCCGCGGGTCAGCCGTGTAAAGCCCGTTTTGATCGGTCAGAATGATCAATGCATCTGCTTCGACAAGATTCGCCACAAGCGCGCCCAGCGTATCGTTATCGCCAAACTTTATTTCGTCAGTAACGACGGTATCGTTTTCATTGATGATCGGTATTACGCCCAGGGCAAGCAGCGTATTCAACGTTGACCGGGCGTTGAGATAGCGCGCCCGATCAGCAAGATCGGCATGCGTCAGTAGAATTTGCGCAACCTGTAACCCATGCAGTGCAAACGTGCTGTCATAAGCTTGAGCCAGGCCCATCTGACCAACAGCCGCTGCCGCTTGCAAGTCGTGCATCGCATGTGGACGCGCGGCCCAGCCCAACCGCTGCATGCCCGCTGCGATGGCACCAGACGATACCAATAAAACCTCGCGCCCAGCAGCACGTAAAACCGCGATCTGGCGGGCACAATCATTTATAAACTCAGACGACAAGCCCTTGCCATTATTTGTTACCAGCGCACTGCCTACTTTAACAACCAGGCGATGCGATTTAGCTATCTGTTGTCTCATGCAACCGCTGCTCTTCGAGATGATTCATGATGGCAAAGCACACTTCGTTACAACCCAGACCATTAATTCCGGAAATCACAAAGTATCGCGTCGGTTGATAGCTATCGACCAGTTTTTTGATTCGCTCTTCACGTTCATCTTCTGGCACCAAGTCAATCTTGTTGATCAGCAGCCAACGCGGTTTATCAAATAATGATTGGTCATACTGTCGAAGCTCTTCGATAATCGCTTGGGCATCGTGTGCCGGATCAGCATCTGGGTCAAATGGAGAAAGATCGACCAAATGCAATAGCAGATGCGTCCGCTGCAAATGCTTGAGGAAACGGTGGCCTAACCCGGCTCCTTCAGCAGCTCCTTCAATTAGTCCAGGAATATCCGCAATGACAAAGCTACGCCGGTGGTCCACCCGCACAACCCCGAGGTTGGGGTACAACGTCGTAAATGGATAATCAGCTACTTTCGGCTTGGCCGACGATACCGCGCGAATGAATGTTGATTTACCTGCATTAGGCAAACCCAACAGACCCACATCAGCCAGCACCTTGAGCTCAAGTTGCAACTCACGTTGCTCACCGAGCTGCCCTGGCGTACATTGACGCGGAGCGCGATTAGTACTGGATTTAAAATGCACATTACCCAAGCCGCCACTACCGCCTTTGGCAATCAGCACCCGTTTGTCATGCACATTCAGGTCAGCTAAAACTTCGCCGGTAACACGATCAGTAACGATGGTACCCACTGGCATAGGCAATACCAGATCCTCACCGCCCTTGCCATAACGATCAGCACCGTGGCCCTTTTCACCCTTTTGCGCATGAAAAGACCGGGTATAGCGAAAATCAATCAGGGTATTCAGATTTCTGTCGGCAATCGCCCAGACACTACCGCCACGGCCACCATCACCACCATCAGGGCCACCCATCGGGATGTATTTTTCACGACGAAATGATGCCGCGCCGTTACCTCCGTCGCCAGCAAAAATATCAATTCGAGCTTCGTCAAAAAATTTCATAGAATAAAAAGTCAAAAGCCCTGTCGTTGCCTAGCGCAACGACAGGGCTTTCATCGCGCAAAAAACATTAAACAGCAGCTGGAATAATGCTGATCATGCGACGTTTTTTGATACCTTTGATAGCAAACAAAACCGTCCCTTCAACCTTGGCGAACAAGGTGTGATCCTTGCCCATACCGACATTATCACCGGGATGAAACTCTGTACCACGCTGCCGAACAATGATGCTGCCCGCTGAAATCAACTGTCCACCGTAGCGTTTGACGCCTAGTCGTTTCGATTCCGAATCGCGGCCGTTACGCGAACTACCGCCTGCTTTTTTATGTGCCATGAGTAATGCTCCCTAATTCTGGACAATCAAGCGGCAATGCCGCTGATCTCAATTTCCGTGAAATTTTGACGGTGGCCTTGGTGCTTCTGGTAATGCTTACGGCGACGCATCTTGAAAATGGTGACCTTGGGATGACGACCCTGAGCAATCACAGTAGCCTTGACGGTAGCGCCAGCGAGAAGTGGTGTACCGATCTTGACCGATTCGCCCTCGCCGACCATGAGTACCTGGTCAAGTGTGATTTCAGTGCCTACATCAGCCGGTATCTGTTCTATTTTAAGTTTTTCGCCAGCGACAACGCGATACTGCTTGCCGCCGGTTTTTATGACCGCATACATGATGGTGACTCCAAATGGATAAAACAAAGAGGCGCGCAGTTTACCGAGGTAAGCACTTGAAGTCAATGCAAATTCAGCATCATTCGATGAAAATTTGCCATTCGCGCCGTCTCGCCAGCGCCGACTTTTACGCCGAACGCGGTATCACTTCACCACATCATTCCCACTCGATCGTCGCTGGTGGCTTGCCTGAAATGTCGTACACCACGCGATTGATGCCGTGAACCTCATTAATGATACGGTTGGACACGCGCCCTAACAGCTCGTGCGGGAGTTATGCCCAGCGGGATGTCATGAAGTCGGACGTTTCAA
>JAYTIQ010000136.1:0-9274 GCA_043731705.1 Rugosibacter sp. | reverse complement strand
GGGCGTGGCGCGGCCCAATCGGCATGTATTTTGTTGTATGCGCAGCCTGTGGGGCAGATAGCGCGGGCGCGGCTGAAAGTAATTTTTGAAAGCAACGATGGTTTTGCGATTGCGCGGGAAGATTTACGCCTGCGTGGCCCGGGCGAATTTATTGGTGCACGGCAAAGCGGTCTGCCGCTATTGCGCTATGCAGATCTGGAAGACGCCGTGTTGGTTGAACAGGCACGGCAACTGGCAGATACCTTGCTGACGGACGCCCCCGCGATTGCCCAGGCGCATCTCGACCGCTGGCTGGGCGGGCGCGAGGAGTTATTGAAAGCATGAGTGATTTTTCTGGTCTGCCTGGTTCGCCTAGTCCACTGGATCTCTTGCACCAGCGGCGGTTTTTGCCCTTGTTCATCACCCAGTTTTTAGGAGCGCTCAACGATAACGTCATCAAAAATGCCATGATCGTGCTGCTCACGTTTCAGGCTGCGCGTTGGACTACCCTTTCGCCTGGCGTACTGGCGAACCTTGCCGCAGGCATTTTCATTTTGCCGTTTTTCCTATTTTCAGCCAGCGCCGGGCAACTTGCTGATAAATACGACAAAGCCTGGCTCACGCGGTGGGTGAAGCTATTTGAACTGATGATTGTGTGCATTGCCGGGGTGGGTTTTTTAATGCAACAGCTACCGGTTTTATTGCTTGCGCTGTTTTTGCTTGGGCTGCATTCGACGGTGTTTGGGCCGATCAAGTATGCCATTTTGCCGCAGCATCTTGCCACCTCCGAACTCATGGGTGGCAATGCGCTGATTGAAGCCGGCACCTTTATCGCGATTCTGTTGGGTTCTTTGCTGGGTGGGCTGTTAGCGGGTGTAGAAGGGGCCACTGTGTGGATTCCTGTGGTTGGTGGGGTCATTGCTCTGGGCGGCTATTTTGCTGCCCGCGGTATTCCTGTCGCCGTACCACCAGCGCCGACTTTACGCGTGAGTCGTAATCCGTTTGCCGAGACTCTGCATAATCTAGCTTATGCGTGGCAGAATCGTCCTGCCTTTGGTGCGCTGCTCGGAATTTCATGGTTCTGGCTGTATGGCGCGATTTTCCTTGTACAAATTCCGGCCTACGCCAAAGATATTCTGCGCGGGAATGAGAGCAGCGTCACGCTGCTTTTGGCCGCTTTCATAGTGGGTATCGGTGCGGGCTCATTCTTGTGTGAATGGCTCACGCGTCAGCAGCGTGTGCGTACTCGACTGTTGGTCTTGGCTGGAGGCTTGGGTTTGAGCCTGTTTGCACTGGATCTTTATTTTGCTTCGCAGGCTATTGGCCTTGCTGCGCAGCCATCCGCTACAGGCATCTTGTTGAGCGCAACCGCCGTATTGCATCAGCCGGCTACGGTTCGCGTCTTAGCGGATCTCGCCGGACTGGGTATCTGTGGCGGTTTATTTACCGTGCCGCTGTACACCTTGCTGCAACAGGCCAGCGAGCCCGCGTATCGCGCGCGCATGATTGCTGCCAACAATATTGTTAACGCGTTGTTTATGGTGGTGGGGGCACTGGGTGCAGCAGCGACGCTCGCCGCTGGCATGTCGATTCCTGCGCTCTTTGCCCTGATTGCTTTGGCGAATGTGGCGGCGGTAAGCGGGCTGTATTGGGGGCTGCCAAAAATATAAAAACGAGTGTGACGACTGCCAATGATTAGCCGGGGAGTGCGATCTCGTTGTTGATGCTGAATTGATAGTCGTGAAAAATCTGCTCGGCAGTGAGCAGTTGATAGTCACCAGTTGCGGTGCGGCGAGAGGTGTCTTTGAGCCGATAGGTTTTCTGGCCGCAGGTCCAGCAATCGAAGTTGCGCATTTGCGTGCATAGGCAGGTTTTATCCCACACCCGGATTTTTTTGGCATCCGGATGTAGCGCTACTTCGTGGTTGTAGGCATCGATGTATTGGCAATTGCCGTTAGCATCCAGCAAGTAGCCATAAGCCTCGCAGTTGGGGCGAATGCCATCGCCAATGGCGGGGCTGCTTTTCAACATGCGCATGGGATAGCCGGTGGGCGAAATCGTGTTGACTACGATATCTTCTTCGCTGGCTTTGAAGTATTCCTGTTTGACGTGATCGGGTAGACCACACTCGTTCGTCACGGTGAAGCGCGTGGCTACTTGCACCGCCGCTGCACCTTGGGCAAGAAACCCCGTGGCATCCGAACCCGTAAAAATGCCGCCTGCGGGTATCAGCGGAATATCCAGTTGTTGCGCAGCCATCCAGTCACGGATTTCGACAAAAATCGTGGCGAGATCATATTCGGCCCAATCCATGCCGAAGCCCAGATGTCCGCCAGCTAAGGGGCCTTCGATAATGATGTAATCAGGCAGGCGATTGGTGCGCGCGATTTTTTTGAGGAAAATCTGCAAGGCGCGTAGCGAAGAAACAATGATGCCCAGTTTGACATCGCGAAAGCGCGGGTGGTCTTCAATCAGGGCAAAGGTGCCCAGGTGCAGGCCGGCTGAGAGGGTAATGCCATCAATCCCGGCGTCCATCGCGGCATTCATGCGTACGCGCAAGGTTTCCTTGGGCGCGTTCATGGTCAGCTTTTCCATGCAATTGACAAAAATCATGCCGCTGCCCTGCTTGGCATCCATGGCATGGCGCACGTGCAGCGCCGTGGCTTCAGCGAGCATGCCTAAATCAAATTTAACGCTGGATTTATCGGTGTTGGCGACATTGAGTTTGTAGAGTTGAAGCTTGTCTTTGACGAATTTGGTGTTGAACCGGCGATCGGATACCGTGGGCACCATAGCGTCCGAAATATGGCCGACACCGCCCAGGCGCGCGACTTCCAAAGCGAGTGAGACGGTGGAAATATCCACGCCCATGCCGCCGACCATGATGGGCACTAATTCATGCGAGCCTAGTTGCAGGCGAAAATCATCGACACGTTTCATTCAGTTTCTTTCTTCGGATTTCTGAGTATTTGGCTAAACAGTTCAGATTGCACAGCGTGGAAAACTGTATAAGAGCAAGGAATGCTTGCCTGATGATTGTGTAACAAATTGCGTCACTCATCTGGCTAGCTCATTTACCTAATATTGCACGCTAATCTTACGTGCGTATTATCCCCCGGCTGGCTTGTCTGCGCCTATAGCGCGGGGGAAAAATTCTTTATCAACACCCCGAGCAGGGCTTCTCCATAACGGTCGGCCTTGGCCTGGCCTATACCGGGCACATCAAGCAACTCATCGGTTGAATGCGGGCGCCTTGCGGCGAGTTCATGCAGGGTGCGATCATGCAAAATCACATAGGCGGGTACGCCTTGTTCGCGAGCACGCTCGGAGCGCCAGGCGCGCAGCGCATCGATGATCGGCGTATGGATTGCATTGCTGGCAAGGCTCGCCGTGGCGGGTGGGGTGGATGATTGCCGCCGCCTCACCAGCGCAGACTTTTTACTTGTGTGCGCCGCTGCTCGCCGCAAGGATAGCGTGCATTCGCCACGCAGCAAGGGGCGCGCGGATTCGGTCAGCTGCAAGGCACCATAGGCTTGGGCATCGGCATGCAGCAGGCCCGTGGCGAGCAGCTGGCGAAATACCGCACGCCAGCCGTGATCATCCAGATCAGCACCGACGCCAAAGGTGGGTAGTTCTTGATGGCCGAATTGCTGCACTTTATCGGTGGCCTTGCCGCGCAAAATATCGATTAAATGCCCCGCGCCAAAGCGCTGGCCGGTGCGCAACGCTGCCGATAAGGCTTTGCGTGCCGCTTCAGTGCCGTCCCAGAGTTCCGGCGGGGCAAGGCAGGTGTCGCAGTTATTGCAGGGTTTCGCGGCTTCGCTAAAGTAGTTGAGCAAAAAAACGCGCCGACAATCAGTGGTTTCGCACCAGGCTAGCAAGGCATCGAGCTTGCCGCGTTCCACGCGCTTTTGTTCTTCGCCGGCGACGGATTCGTCAATGCGCTGGCGATGAATTACCACGTCATTCAAGCCATAAGCCATCCAGGCTTCGGCGGGTTCGCCATCGCGTCCGGCGCGGCCGGTTTCCTGGTAATACGCTTCCAGGCTTTTAGGCAAATCGAGATGGGCGACAAAGCGCACATCGGGCTTGTCGATGCCCATGCCAAAGGCAATAGTGGCTACCATGACGACGGGTTCATCGCGTAAAAACTGCTGTTGATTTTTTTGCCGGGTCGCTGCATCCAGCCCGGCGTGATAAGGCAGAGCAGTGAAGCCTTGAGCGCTGAGCCAGGCCGCCGTTTCATCCACTTTCTTGCGTGACAGGCAATACACGATGCCGGCTTCGTTTTGATGGCTGGCTAGAAATTCCAGTAATTGTTGGCGTGGATTATCCCGTTCGGCGACGAGGTAGCGGATGTTCGGCCGATCAAAGCTGGAAATAAAAATCCGTGCGCTATCCAGTCCCAGGCGGATGATGATTTCCTGCCGCGTGAGCGCATCCGCCGTAGCGGTGAGCGCAATGCGCGGAATGTGCGGATAGCGTTGGTGCAGGGCCGAGAGCTGGATGTATTCCGGGCGGAAATCATGCCCCCATTGCGAGACGCAATGCGCTTCGTCAATTGCAAACAGCGCGAGCTGTTTTGACCTATCCAGGCGATCCAGCAAGGAAAGAAAGCGGTCTGTGAGCAAGCGTTCCGGGGCGACATAAATCAAGTCCAGCTCGCCATTGAGCAATTTTTGTTCGGTGGCACTGGCGGTGGGGTAATCCATTGACGAGTTCAGATAGGCGGCCCGTACACCGACTTGCAATAAAGCATCCACCTGATTTTGCATGAGCGCAATGAGGGGCGAGACAATCACGGCTGTGCCTTGGCGCAGGAGCGCAGGTATTTGATAACACAAAGATTTACCGCCACCTGTCGGCATTAAAACCAGGGCATCACCACCCGTAATCAGGTGTTCAATGATTTCAGCTTGCGGGCCGCGAAATGAGGAATAGCCGAAGATGCGGTGCAGTGTTTCAAGTGCGGCGGGCATATGCAAGGGAAAATGTTCAGGCAGTCAAAAGAGGGTTTTAACATTATCCTGTCTATCCATCGTTGTGGATAAGAAAGAGTAAGGATAAACATGCACCGTTTTTTACAGATAGTTTTTATTTTTTCGGCGTTGATGGCAGGGGCGACCTTTGTCGCAACAGCGGAAGAAGCACTTCCCGTGACATCAGTTACCGCTGCAAATAAAACAGAGGTGCTGCTGGCCAAGGTATGGCAGCATGGGCAAGATCCCGCTGGATTCTGGGTGAGCGAAAAACTCGATGGTGTGCGTGCGCTCTGGGATGGTCATCAGTTGCGTTTTCGCAGTGGGCACATTGTGCCTGCACCCGACTGGTTTACTGCTGCTTTGCCGGCACAGCCACTGGATGGCGAACTTTGGCTGGGACGCGGCACATTCGATGCGCTCTCGGCCATCGTGCGTAAAGCGAGTCCGCTAGATGCTGAATGGCGTCAGGTGCGTTACATGATTTTCGAGTTGCCGGATTTTTCAGGGAACTTTTCCCAGCGGGTCGAGCAGATGCGGGTGGTGACAGCTCAAGCGCAACTTGCCTGGTTACAGGCAGTGCCGCAGTTTCAGGTGGCGAATGCAGCACAACTCATGGCGCGGTATCAAGAGGTGATAGCCGCTGGCGGTGAAGGCCTCATGCTGCATCGTGCAGAGGCCCTGTATCACACAGGGCGCAGTGATGACCTGCTCAAGTTGAAACCGGCTGAAGACGCTGAGGCTGTGGTCATTGGTTATCTGCCTGGCAAAGGGCGCAACAAAGGCATGGTGGGCGCGCTGTTGGTTGAAAACGCAGCAGGGAAACACTTTCGCATTGGCAGCGGGCTGAATGATGCCACGCGACGCCATCCACCCGCTGTGGGCACCACAATCACTTATCGCTATCAGCAGGTAAGTGCCAAGGGAATCCCTCGTTTCCCACGCTATTGGCGGATACGCGAGGTGCTATAAGCGGACTTTTTGGTCGACAACTTAGCCTGCCACCCCGAGCAGCGTGAGGACCAGCGGAACGGTGATTGCTGCCAGCGCTGTAGATATGACCAGTGAAGCCGCCACGGGGCCTTCCAGTGTCTTGAATTGACGCGACATCAGGTAGACGTTTGCCCCCACGGGCATACTGGCCATGAGCACCACCACGTGTTTTTCCATCGCGGGAATACCGAGTGCCGTGGCAATGGTCCACACGGTCAGTGGTTGAATCATGAGCTTGATGGCACAAATGGCCGTACTCAGCTGCCAGCTTGCGCGCATGCCGTATTGCGCCAAACCCATGCCTAGTGCGATAAGCGAAAGCGGTGCGGCAATCTGCGCAAGCATCGCCAGTGGTGTATCGATCAGCACGGGAATGTGACGATTGGTCAAGCCGAACGCGGTGCCACTGATAATGGCGGCCACAATGGGATTGGTTATGACTGAACGCAGCGTTTTTGCAAAACCGTTAAAGGAGGGGCTGCCATGCTTTGCCCATTCAATAGAGACAGTGACCAATGTCCATAAAATGAGCGAATTAAATGTCAGGATCAAGGCAACCGAGGGCAGAGCAGCATCCCCCAAGGTGGTTTTAGCCAGTGGTAAACCCAGCAACACATTGTTGGAGAAAATACCGCCCAGCGCAAAGATGGATTGCGCTACGCCGTCCAGCCGCAGTAAGCGCCAGGCAATTAAGCGGCCGATCCCAAAGACAGTGAGGCAGCCACCAAAAAAGGCGATCAGCAGGCGTGCATCTACAGGTGGCAGGCGAGAAAAATCGCTCATCATGCGAAAGAGCAGGGCGGGCAACGCGATTGAAAACACGAAACGGCTCAAGCCTTCAGCCACCGATGGCGGCCAATGAAACCAGCGCACCGGTGTGTAGCCTATGATCACCATGACGAATAGCGGTGTGGCCAGAGCAAGGTGATGCAGAAATGTGGCGATCATGAAAGGTCTTGAAAAGTCGGCGCTGGTGATACGGCGCAATCAGCGGTTGAGGTTCAGTATGCAGCAGCTATCGATCATGGCTACCGTTCGACGCTATGGACAGTAGTTTATCCGGTGTGTGATCCGCTGTTCCATGCGAAACTTCGCGCTTTGTAAATCATCCCAAAGGAGTTGTCCATGGCGGGCTTGCCTGAAATAACCAATATGGCGCTGTTCTGCGATTTCGAGAACATTGCGCTGGGCGTGCGCGACGCAAAATATGCCCAGTTCGACATCAAGAAAGTGTTGGAGCGACTGCTGCTCAAAGGCAGTATCGTGGTCAAGAAGGCCTATTGCGACTGGGCACGCTACAAGGAATTTAAAGCGCCGATGCATGAGGCATCGTTTGAGCTGATCGAGATTCCGCATGTGCGCCAGTCGGGCAAGAATTCGGCCGACATCCGCATGGTGGTCGATGCGCTTGATCTTTGCTATACCAAGGCGCATGTCGATACCTTTGTCATTATCAGCGGCGATTCGGATTTCTCGCCCCTGGTTTCCAAGCTGCGCGAAAATAATAAGCATGTGATTGGCGTGGGCGTGAAAGCGGCAACTTCCGACTTGTTGTCAGCCAATTGCGACGAGTTCATTTTTTACGACGATCTAGTGCGCGAGCAGGAAGCGAAAAAAACGCGCAGCGCGAAAAAAACGCCGGTAAAAGCGGTGATTGCTAAAACAGCGACGGCTAAAGCTGCCGCAGGCAAAGCTGAGGAAAAGCCGGAAGAATCCAGGCGCGAGGAGGCGCTCGATTTACTGGTGGAAACCGTCGAAGCGCTGATGGCAGAGCGCGGTGGCGAGGCAACCTTGTGGGGTTCGATGGTCAAGCCGACCTTGCAGCGGAGGAAACCCGGATTTACCGAGTCTTATTATGGTTACCGTTCATTCCGCGATTTATTGGAAGACGCCAAAAAACGCAAGCTGCTCATCGTCGAGCGCGATGAAAAGTCGGGTCAATATGCTATTCGATTGCCGCTGGACGATTAACTTGAGACAAGTCATTTGTCATGAATCATGAGATAAAGCCCGAACAATCGCCTGAGCTTTTAAAAGCGCTGCATATCCTTACCCGCGATGGCAAGCTGAACCAGGATAGCCGCCGCAAGCTCAAGCAAATCTATCACCTGGTGCATTTCATCGAGCCGTTGCTGGCTGAAGTGATGCAGGCGCGTGGCGATGTCACCTTGGCGGATCATGGCGCGGGCAAGTCTTATCTGGGTTTTATTTTGTACGATCTGTTTTTCAAATCACGAGACAAGGGCACGGTCTACGGTATTGAACGACGTGTCGAGCTGGTGACGCAAGCAAAAGCGCTGGCGCAGCGATTGGCTTTTGCGCGCATGGCCTTTCTTGATTTGTCCGTTGAAGCCTCAGTGACGTCGCCCGCCCTGCCTGATCACATCGACGTCGTGACTGCGCTGCATGCGTGTGATACGGCAACGGATGATGCGATTCGCTTTGCCCTGCACAAAGAGGCGCAATTCATCGTGCTGGTGCCTTGCTGCCAGGCAGAGGTTGCTGCTGTTTTGCGACAGCATAAAAATGCATCGTTTGCAAAAACACCGCTCTCTGAAATCTGGCGACATCCGATTCACACGCGTGAATTTGGCAGCCAGCTGACCAATGTATTGCGCTGCCTGTTGCTGGAGGCGCATGGCTACACGTTGACGGTCACTGAATTGGTCGGTTGGGAGCATTCAATGAAAAACGAGCTGATCATCGCGCGTCGGGGTAATCTGCCGCGAGGCAATGCACGACAGCGTGCCGAGCAGATTCTGCGCGAGCTGAACCTGGAAGATCTGTTACCCCGGTTTGCTTATTAAGGTGATTGCTTCAGATAATAACGAATGCTTTGCGCTGCTTGACGATAGCGAAGCCAGTGAAGATCAGCCACGTTCACGCTTGTATACCGAGTATGTGACGTCATTGCGCTGCACCGATGCAGCTGATTTTTCTGCGCTGCTGGAAGCCATGCAGCAGTTGCAAAGCCAAGGCCTCTACGCCGTTGGGCTGTTTTCTTTTGAGCTGGGTGCCGCCTTGCAAGGCATAGCGTTACCAGACATCGCGCCGCCGGGGCAAGAGCTGGCCCATGTGCTGCTATTTAAAAAATGCCAGCAGCTATCTGCAGCCGCCGTCGATGAATGGCTGTTGCAGCGAGCGAGCGGCGAGAGCCATTCATCGACGGCAGGCGTGACGGACATTACGTCCAGCGTGAGCAAGGCCGAGTTTGACGCAGCGATGGCGCAAATTCATCATTACATTGAGGCGGGCGAAACTTACCAGGTTAATTACACTTATCGACTGCGCTTTACTGCCTATGGCGGGCTGTTTTCACTCTA
>JAYTIQ010000135.1:0-13917 GCA_043731705.1 Rugosibacter sp. | reverse complement strand
TGCGTCAGTTCATGTATACCAAATTTATTATCGTGACCGATGATGGCGTGGATGTACGCGATTGGAAAGAAGTGATCTGGGCAGTGACCACGCGCGTGGATGCGGCGCGTGATACGCTGATCGCCGAGAATACGCCCATTGATTATCTGGATTTTGCTTCGCCGGTTGCAGGATTGGGCAGCAAGATGGGGATAGACGCTACCAACAAATGGCCGGGCGAGACGGCACGCGAATGGGGGCGACCGATAGCGATGGATGCTGCTGTCAAGCGACGAGTTGATTTACTGTGGGGGGAGCTAGGACTATGAGTGACGACATTGAAGTAATTGCAAATCGTGACAGCCAACTGGAAGGCCCGCGTGCCTGGGCGCATGTGATGTACGGGCTGCATGCGTTGTCGGCGTTGTCGGGCATCTTGACGTCGGCCACCGTGGTCGGCGCGTTTGTGTTCGGCTGGCCGTCGATTATTGCCATCATCATTAACTACTTTACGCGAGAACAAGTGCGAGGCACTTGGCTGGAGACGCATTGGCGCTGGCAGTTACGCAGCTTTTGGTTTGCTGCCTTATGGCTGCTGATTGCCGGGCTGCTGTTCATCACCTTTATTGGAATTCCGGCAGCCATCCTGGCCATCATCGGCACCGGCGTGTGGGTGCTCTATCGCGTGATTCGCGGCTGGATGGCGTTGCTGGATCGCCGCGCCATGCCGTTGCCAATGGATTATTCCGATTTGCGGTAATGATTGATCTACATCAAGGGTGGTTAAGTAAGTGTGTGTATTCTTTAGCTAGAACTTGCATATCGTATTGATTTTATTTTTTACATCAAGCAAGTAATGCTGGATGTGGCGATTACGATTAGCCAAGCTCACTTGAACTGCTGAAAATACATAAACCAAAGGAGTTTCACATGGGCAGATATATGATCCATTGTGCTGGCGTGTCGTTTGTATTCGTGCTCACATTGGGCTTGCTTCTGCCAGGCACGGCAGAGGCTGTACCTGCATTTGCTCGACAAAGAGGACAGAACTGCGTTGCCTGTCATGCCGGTGGACAGTTTCCCGAGCTCACTCCCTACGGACGTATTTTCAAACTGACTGGCTACACACTAGGTGAGCGCACGTTGCCGCTCTCGGTAATGGGAGTGCTGAATGCTAACAAGGTGAAGGTCAATGATTCTACTCAAGGGCACACCCAAGATGGCAATCTCATATTCAACACCGCCAGTCTTTTCATTGCGGGGAAAGTTACTGACAATATCGGTGGTTTTGCACAAATCACGTATAACAATTACGACACACTAAACCCGGATAATTCACGGTGGACGGGGCATTCCGGGGCGGACAATATGGACTTTCGTTATGCCGACCGCTACATCAATGACAAGCAGGATCTGATCTTTGGATTGAGTTTAAATAATAATCCGACAGTGCAGGATGTCTGGATGAGTGCTCCTGCCTGGGGGCCTGCGACGGTACCCGGTAGCACCGGAGCAGGAGGGGGTACCCTACCCAAACTGGCCGATGGCCTTGGCCAGCAAGTGGCAGGACTTGGTGCCTATGTCTACTGGAATCAGACGGTGTATGCGGAGATCACTGGCTACAAGACGGGTGATGGCATCTTTTCTTTCATGACTCAAGGAGTTAACAAAGATCATGGGCCACAGACCTATCTCAAGGGAACAAATCCATACTGGCGGCTGGCATTGACGCATGCGTGGGGGCCACATAATGGCATGCTGGGTGTGTCGGGCATGAACGTGAAGATTTATCCGGATTCAACTGATCCGACGGGTCCGACTGACCGCTATCGCGATCTCAGCCTGGATGCGCAATATCAGTATCTACTCGATCCACATACGATCACCGCACAAGCCAGCTACATCCATGAGAAACAAAATCTTTTTACAAATCTTGCGGCGGTGAACCCCTCAGATACCGTTAATTCGTTTAGGGCCAAGATGTCTTATGTTTATCAGGCGAAATACGGTGCTACGCTATCTTATTTCGATGTCCATGGCAGCACCAACAATAATCCGAACACTGATACACGCGGCTGGACACCCGAGATATTCTGGACACCGCTGCAATATGTGCGGATCGGTTTGCAATACACGCTATTCGACAAGGTCAATGGGTTGTCCGGCAATACTGATGGTGCGGGCAGGAATGCGAAAGACGACAACACACTACTCTTCTATGTCTGGGGTGCGTATTGAACGTGAATGACGTGGCCGGTAGTTTCTGCATGAGTACACCAGGAGATTAGAAATGAAAACAGCTTCCATCGCTTTAATGCTGATTCTTGCCTTAGCCGGTATGAGTTGTTCAACGACAACAGAGCATTCGCGCAATCTTGCTGACCCCCGCATTTCTGGCAAGACCTTAGCGCAACAGGTTTGCTCAAATTGTCATGGCATTGACGGTAATTCCGTTAATCCAAATTTCCCTAGGCTAGCCGGGCAACAGAAAGAATATATGATCGCCCAACTGAAGCAATTCAAGAGTCATAGCCGCTTCGATCCACCCGGCTTCGAGTATATGTGGGGTCTCTCCAGGAACTTGACGGATAAGCAGGTCGATGAATTGGCGAGCTATTTTTCTGCTCAGAAAGGTCTTGCCGACAAGCCTGACGATACGAAGCGGGAAGAGAATGGCCGAGACATTTTTGAACACGGTGTGGCTGTCCAGAACATCCCGGCCTGTTTGACTTGCCACGGTATGGACGCTGCAGGCAATGGTACTTTTCCACGTCTTGCTGGCCAGCATGCCGATTATCTCATCAAGCAACTGAAAGTGTTCCAGAGGACGGATGAGCGCCCTGAGGGCGCCATTATGAAAGTGATCACCCATGATGACCTCACACTCGACAACATAGAGAACGTAGCAGCCTACCTCGCTACTCTTTCAACAAAATAGTCCGAAATTACTCTGTGCCGTGCCCGCTGAACATATAAGCATCCATAGCCAGGGCACCTAGGGTCATACCGCGATGCACGACTTCAAATGATGCGCTCTCGTCTGCTGCGCCAAGCGCAACGTAGACCGGCAACAGATGATCGTCGGTGGGGTGCACGCGTACGGCATGCGGGGCTTGTCGTCGATAATCAAATAGTGCGGGCAGATCGCGGCGGTTTAACGCATCGGTAAACCAATGGCAAAATTCGCCGATGTGAGGCAAAGCCATGCCCTCGGGTGCATCCCGTACCATGTCGCGCAGATTATGCGTGATGGCGCCGGAGGCCATGATCAGCACGCCATCTTCGCGTAGCGAGGTGAGTTGCCGGCCGAGATTAAAGTGGGCTTCTGGTGTGGCGTTGGGCTGAATCGCGAATTGCGCGACGGGAATATCTGCCTGCGGATACATGTAACGCAAGGGCACCCAGGCGCCATGGTCCAGCCCACGATCCGCATCAATGGCGATGCCAGGAATGAGTTGGGATATTTTTTCTGCCAGATCTGGCGCGCCGGGTGGGTTGTATTGAATTTCATACATGGGGGCGGGAAACCCATAAAAGTCGTGAATGGTTTCCGGATGTTTCGCTGTGCTCACTGCGGGGGTGTGAGTCATCCAGTGGGCTGAGACGGAAAGTATCGCGCGCGGGCGGAGCAGCCGTGCAGCGAGTCTGGCCCAGGCAGGCCCCGTGCTGCCCGGCTCAATGGACATCATGGGCGAGCCGTGAGAAATGAATAAAGTGGGAAGCGCGGTGGGGGACATAAGGCGTCTTTCGTGAAAAGTATCGTTTATATGGTAACCGGCGGCTTAGTCGTTTTCAAAAAATAATTCTCAAAAAGTCGGCGCTGGTGATACGGCGGTAGTGGGGTTAATGAGTGTTTATATGGGTTAATGCGATGGCAAATCAAGCTTGACGGCTATTCAGCCAGAGTACACCACGTTTCAAGCAATGATCTTCTGGGTGGGTTGATAGCTTAAACCCCAAACGAGAAACAAAGCTCAGCATGCGTGTATTGTCTGCAAGAAAGTCGCCTGTCATGCGCAAGAAGCCTTGTTCTTTTGCTGCGGCAATGAGCCGGGTCATCAGGTGGTGGCCGATTCCCTGATCTTGCCAATCATCGGCCACCACGATGGAAAATTCGCAGGCGTCCGGTGTCTTTTCTGCCGGGTTCGCGGCGTAGCGGCAAACACCAATTTCTTCTCCTGTTTCTTTTAGCAGGGCAATGAAGGCCATCGTGTGGTGATAATCGATATGCGTGAAACGGTGCAGTTGTGATGAGGAGAGTTCATTGAGTGTGCTCATGAATCGTCGATAGCGCGTTTCAGGTGACAGATTTTTGATGAACGCCTGCTCACGCTCAGTGTCTTCTGGCTGAATAGGCCGTGAGCTGACCCATACGCCATTATGGGTTTTGAAGCTTGATTGCAAAAGAGACGCTGGGCAATTACACACTAGGTGATTTCCCTGATTGCGCATTGGCTATAGAGTGTTCTGTGATATGATCGACAGTCCGTCCGTTCAGATGATGCGCAAAGTGACGATCGGTATTGAGAACATGATTGATTAGCCAGTCTGTCAGCATGTTTTTGACACGAAATCCCAGATAAATAGGATCTGTGCCATCGCGCTCTATTTCGGCTTGTAGTTCCTTGAGGTAGTCGAAGAACCGCAGATGTTGTCGCGTATGTAGTTCCGCAAACGGGTAGTTTTTGTCTTGCATCATGTGTTCTTGCAGAGAAAAAGCCTGCGTGGCAGCTGCATGTATTTGCGTCAATAGTGGTGCTATCAGCGCTGAGTTTTCTGCCTGCAAAGGGTACGCCTGGATGGTGTGGGCAAGATTATTGATGTCATTGAACAAGTCTCGATGAGCGACGTCCAGCGTAGTGATGCCCAAGGCGTATTCGTCATGCCACGTAAAATCTGTTGCTCTGGCAGATGGGTTCGTCTGGATAGGTAATTGCATGGCAACTGCGCAGCGAAGCAGGTAAGCGCGTGCAGCACTATCTTCTGAAACCTCGGCAAGACAGCGCGAAAAATGTGCGTGGGCCGCAGAAAAATTGCCCAAGTGATAGTGCGCCAGCGCTTGTTGAAATGTGCCCAGTGTGTTTTTCTTGGCAACGCGTAGTGCAGGGGGATCGGCATCGACGACCTCATAAACGGATTGGTTGTCATGCTTGCCGCGTACATGTGTGCGATCGAGAAAACGCAACGACCAGGGTTTGGTATTTTCAAGGCTGCTCAGAGTGTATTCGCTGATCAAAATCGGCACTTCGTATTCTTTGGTCAAGCGCTCCAGCCGCGCGGCGAGATTGACTGCGTCGCCAATCACTGTGCCATCCATGCGGCCTTCACTGCCGACTGTGCCAAGAATGACGATGCCGGTATTGATGCCGACACCGATCTTGATGGGTTGGTAACCGGCACGTTCCCGGCCGGCGTTGTATTCGTCAAGCTTGGCCAGCATGGCAAGACTGCAGCGCAGGGCATCGTCCGGCGAGTTGGGGAATAGCGCCATGATGGCATCTCCGATGTATTTGTCGATGATGCCGCCATGTGCGGCAATGACGGGTTCCATTTGTACCAGATAGGAGTTGAGGAAGTTGAAATTTTCCTGCGGGCTCATGCTCTCGGATAGCGAGGTGAAATCGCGAATATCGGAAAACAGGATGGTCATGGATCGCTCAACCTGCTGGCCGAGTTGTACCGTACGAATGTCATCTACGCCAAGTAATTGGAGAAATCTCTTGGGCACAAAGCGGCTATAAGCCGCTTCGGTTTCGGTGAGCTGTGCGGCTTCCCCTTGTGCAGCAGTTGGCAAGTGACTGGTGCGTGGCAGAGTTGTCATGATTTTTTTGTGGGCGTTAGTTCAAGCAAGGGGAGCAACCGCTTCCAAATGTGATCGAGTATTTTCGGTTGTGCTTTGGCGGTTGGATGTAAGCCATCGGCTTGAAAAGCTTGGCCATCTGCGGCAATGGGTTCGAGCAGGAAAGGGACCAAGCTGACTTTTTCGCGTTTGGCCAAACGGCGGAAGACGTCTTCAAAGTGCTGTGTATAGTTGTTGCCATAGTTGGGTGGCAGACGCATGCCAACGAGCAGGACGCGCGCTTGGTGTTGTTTGGCCATTTTTACCATCGTGGCAAGATTGTCCTGCATTGCCGAGGCTGGCAAGCCGCGTAGTCCGTCGTTAGCGCCCAGGGCGAGGATGACGATGGCAGGGTGTGTTTGCTCTAATGCTGCGGCGAAGCGGGCGCTTCCCCCTGCTGTGGTTTCACCGCTGATGCTGGCATTGAGGACAACATAGGGTGTGCTGTCTTGCTTCAGACGCTCGCCAAGCAATGCCGGCCAGCTTTCGCTGACGGCGATGCCGTAGCCGGCAGACAGGCTGTCGCCAAAGACGAGAATGGTACGTGGGGCAACTGCAGCAAGTTGTGTAGCATGCGTGTTTGAGGTGGCAACCAAGCTGATCAACAACAGGATAAAAAAGGAAAAACGCTTGAACATGAAAACTCCAGTGATTGAAGTAAGGGCTTTGAGCAAAATGGTACCCAGTGGTGAGGGCATATTGACGATTCTGCATGATATTTCGTTTGCCGTGAGCGCGGGTGAAGCGGTGGCCATTGTGGGTGCGTCGGGTTCGGGTAAATCCACCTTGCTCGGCTTGATGGCGGGTCTTGATGTGCCAACTGCAGGCAGCGTAGGCTTGCTGGGTGAAGACCTCGGGTCATTGGATGAAGATGCGCGTGCTGCGTTGCGTGGGCGGGCGCTCGGTTTTGTGTTCCAGTCATTTCAATTACTGCCTGCGCTGACCGCGTTGGAAAACGTCATGTTGCCGCTGGAACTGGCAGGGCAGGGCGAAGCGCGTCCGATGGCGCAAGCGATGCTTGCACGCGTCGGTTTGGGTGCACGCCTGACGCATTACCCGAAACATCTATCGGGTGGCGAGCAGCAGCGGGTGGCATTGGCGCGGGCTTTCGCCATGCGGCCGCAATTACTATTGGCCGATGAGCCGACGGGAAATTTGGATGCTGCCACAGGAGCGCAGATTATTGATCTGATGTTTGCCCTGAATGCTGAAGCGGGGACTACATTGGTTCTGGTCACGCATGACAATCAATTGGCAGAACGCTGTGGCCGCACGTTGCGGCTTGCCGAGGGGCGCTTGGTTGTTGCTTAGCCGTTAATTGAATCAAGTATCGATCGGGCGGCGTTGACGCCGCTACGCACTGCACCTTCGATGGTTGCGGGATAGTCACTGGCGACATAGTCCCCCGCCAGGCATAGACCGGGCAGCGTGGTTTGCGTAGCAGGGCGGCGTAAGTTTGGCGTGCAGGCAAACGTGGCGCGTTTTTCGGTAATGGTTTGAGTGCGTAATGGGGCGGGCAGGTGTGGGACGATTCGCGCGATTTCTGCATGAATCCGGCTTTCCAGTTCTGCCATTGGCAAATCCAGATGTCGCCCGCGCGCGCTGATGACGGCTGCGATCAACCCCGCTTGTCCGCACAGCTGGCCGCGATCGAACAGCCATTGCGCTGTGCCATCGGCCACGCCTAGCATGGGTTGCGGCAGGCGAACGCTGGCCGGGTAGGTGAGATAGCTGGTGACAATGGGTTCCCACGCAAAGTGTTCCACTTCCGCTTGCAGTTCGGGCACCAGTGTAGCGAGGTGATAAGCGGCGACGGCCAGTACGACATGGGTGAATGGCCCTTGGCCATTGATGCGCCAGCCCTGATCGGTGCGCTGTAAATCAGTAACGCGCTGGCCGCGATGGATAAGGCTGCCGCGCTGGGTGATGAATTCTGCGGCAGGTTCGGGAAAGAGGGTCGATAAATCAGCTTGCGGCAGCAGCAAATCGCTGGCTTCGCGTGAAGCGGCAAGGCTGTCTCTGAGCACGTTCGCCAGCACTTGGGCCGAGGCATTTTCGGCGGGTGTATTCAATGCAGCGACGCATAAGGGTTCCCATAAAAGTCGGCGCTGGCGAGACGGCGTTTTATTGTTTTCCAGCCACGTCGCGACGGAAACGTCAGGCGTAATACGAAACTGACGACGTTGCAATCGGCGCATGAGCTGGACGGCGGCCCATTTTTCGCGCCAGTCAAGACCGGTGGCAAGCAATAGGGCGGCCAGCATATGCAAGGGTGCGGGCAGGCGCGGTGCGATGAGGCGCATCTCGCCGGGAAATTCAAGATGTAACGGGAGGCGTTTGAGCAGACGCTGCGGGTCGGCGCCGACAACGCGCATCAGACGCAGAGTTTCGCTGTAGGCACCGAGCAGGATATGCTGGCCGTTATCGACGGTGAGCCCATCGATCTCCACAGCGCGGGCACGGCCGCCAAGGCTGCGGGAGGCTTCAAAAACTTCTACTGATTGTCCGTTGCGAATCAGTTCGACCGCTGCGGCGAGACCGGCATAACCGGCACCAATGACGGCGATGCTCACGCGGTGATCCAGGTTTTTCCAGCCAGCCATAATTTGCGCAACGGCGTGAGTGAGATGCGTTGATGCAGCACATGAGAACCATCGCGCGCGATTTCGGTAAGCAGCGTGCGATAAATGGCGGCCATGACTAGCCCGGCACGTTGCGCTTTGCGGTCGGCTGCAGGCAGCTGGGCCAGCGCCTGGTCGTAAGTAGTTTGCGCGCGGTCAATCTGGAAGGCCATGAGGCGCTGAAAATTGGGTGTGTAACGTGCCTGGAGAATGTCGGTTTCCGTTACGTCAAAGCGGGCAAGGTCTTCTTGCGGCAGATAAATGCGGCCGCGTCGCGCGTCTTCGCCGACATCGCGGATGATGTTGGTGAGTTGAAACGCGAGGCCCAGGTCGTGCGCATATTTCAATGTGCGGCGATCCGTGTAGCCAAAAATCTCCGCCGCGAGCAGGCCGACAATGCTGGCGACGCGATAGCAATACAAATTCAGCGCGCGAAAATCGGGGTAGCGCACGGCATCAATGTCCATTTCCATGCCGTCAATGATTTCCAGCAGTTGTTCTTGCGGCAGGGAAAACCTTGTTAGTGCGGTCGCCAGCGCCTGCGTGACCGGATGGCTGGGGTTGCCTGCGTAGAGGTGTGCAATTTCGGTGCGCCACCAAGCAAGTTTGGTGCGCGCCAGATGTGGGTCGGGACATTCATCGACAATATCGTCGACTTCGCGACAAAAAGCATACAAAGCGGTAATCGCCTGACGCCGTACAGGCTCCAGAAAAACAAAGCTGTAATAAAAAGAAGAGCCGCTGGCGGCGGCGCGTTGCTGGCAGTAGTCGTCGGGGGTCATGGTTCAAAGAGTGCGCGCCAGCCAATCAATGGCCAGTCAAGCGCTTGCAGTTGAGGGCGACAGTTAAAGACATCATAGTTAACCGCCTCGATTTTTTCCAGAATACGCAGCCCGCCATGAATAATGGTGCGGATTTCCAGCCCGATGCGTCCAGGCAATACACGTCCGAGCGGTGCGCCTTGCAGCATCAGTGCGCGGGCGCGATCGACTTCAAAATGCATGAGGCTGGAAAAGTTATGCGAAGCGGTATCCATCCGGATGGTGCTGGTGATACGCCGCAGGATGTCATTTTCACTGACATAAAAGCGCGCCATGTCCTCGGCAGGCAGGTAAATGCGGCCTTCTTGCCCTTTGCGGCTATCAATGCCGACATCTTGCCAGTGGTTGATGAGTTGCAGGGCCGAGCAAATGGCATCGGAGCAGATGACATTTTCTTCGGTCGCCGCTGCAAAAAGGTGCAGCAATAATCGCCCCACCGGATTTGCCGAGCGGCGGCAATAGTCAAGGAGTTCGGCATGGCTGGCATAACGATTGCATGTCACATCCTGCATGAAGGCATCCAACAGATCATGAAACAGGGATAGCGGTAGGCTGTACTGGGTAATTATGGGGCGTAACCGCAGGAAAATCGGGTGGGTGGTTGGCCTGTTTTCGGCAATCGCTGCTAGCTCGCGCTGGTAGCCGCGCAACAGGTTTAAGCGCTCATCGGCAGCGAGATCGCCTTCATCGGCGAAATCATCTGCGCTACGGGCAAAGGCATAGATGGCGGCAATGGGTTCGCGCAGGTGCCTGGGCAGCAAAAGCGAGGCGACGGGGAAGTTTTCGTAGTGTTTATTGTGGTATTCGGACGCCATAATGTGTCGAAGTATAGGCGGGAGGTGAGAAAGAATTGATTAAAGCAGGTAAAATCGCCCGTTCATTATGTATTGTCTGACTTGCTTTTGGCATGTAATGCTACCTGCAGGTCGTTCAGCATGTAATGCCCAGGTGGCGGAATTGGTAGACGCACCAGATTTAGGTTCTGGCGCCGCGAGGCGTGGGGGTTCGAGTCCCTTCCTGGGCACCATAGATGCATGTGATGGATATTGAGCGCAAGTTATGAGGGCTTGTTGCAATAAATGATGATTCAGTGCAGATTCGATTGGCTTCTCAAATTTGATGGATAAAAAAATGACGGATATGGCAACGGAAATGACAACAGCAGAGACGCAATCAGGCGCAACGAGCCCTGTAGTAAATCCACTTGAGCGGCGGATTGATATTTCAATATCGCTAGCTGAGATTGAAGGCGAGATTAGCGCGCGTCTTAAAGATATCGCACGTACGGTCAAGATGCCGGGTTTTCGTCCAGGCAAGGTGCCGATGAACATGGTTGCGCAAAATTATGGCGGTCAAGCACGCAGTGAGGCGATTGGCCGGGCTGTTGAATCAATTTTAGAAGCGAAGCTCAAAGAGCAAAACCTGCGCATGGCCGGTTATCCGAACATTCAGCCGGTAGCCGATGCGGGTGAAGGAAAGCTTGGCTTTACGGCAACTTTTGAGGTGTACCCGGAAATAATTCTGGGTGATATTTCAGGACAGAGCATTGAGCGGCCAGCACTGGTTGTAACGGATGCTGAAGTGGATCAAACCCTGGATGTGCTACGCAAACAGCGTGTGAGCTATAGCGAAACGGCTCGTCCGGCACAGAAGGATGATCGGGTGGTGATTGATTTTGTTGGCCGCAAAGAGGGCGTCGAGTTCCCTGGTGGCAAGGCTGATGATCATTCCATGGTTGTTGGCGCTGGCGCTATGTTGCCTGACTTTGAGAAAGCAATTGAAGGGGTCAAGTCGGGAGATAAAAAAACGGTTGACGTTAAATTCCCCGAGGATTACCAGGCCAAAGATCTAGCGGGTAGCACGGTTCAGTTTGATATTTTGGTCAAAAAAGTTGAAGCGGCCCAATTACCTGAACTGGATGCTGAATTTGCCAAATCTCTGGGTTCGGCTGATGGCGATGTGGCGGCTATGCGTGCTGAAGTGCGCGCCAATCTTGAGCGCGAAGTGCATAAACGTCTGGAAGCCAAAACCAAGCAGCAAGTGATGGATGCCTTATTGGCGGTGAATCTGCTGGATGTACCCAAAGCCTTGGTTGATGCAGAATCCAAACAAATGGCTGAGGCGGCGTTGCGCGATATGGAATCGCGGGGCATGAGCGTGAAAGGTTTTCCGATTGAGCCGGCATGGTTTACCGACAAGGCAATGCGTCGCGTCAAGCTGGGCTTGTTGCTGACCGAAGTGGTTAAAACTAACGATCTGTATGCGAAGCCAGAGCAAGTGCGTGCTGTGGTAGATGAGTTTTCCGCCTCATTTGAAGACCCAAAAGAGGTTGTGCGTTGGTACTATTCACAACCGCAACGCTTGGCCGAGGCAGAAGCGTTGGCCGTTGAAGCGAACGTCGTGAAGTGGGTTTTAAGCAACGTGAAAGTCAGCGAAAAAGCAGTCGCTTTCGATGAGTTAATGGGTAACGCAGCATGATTGTTTCAGGAGGTTCTATGTACGGTGCAAAATACACAAGCGGTATCGATGCTTCGATGAACGACACTCAGGCTTTGGGCCTTGTGCCCATGGTGATTGAGACCAGCGGCCGCGGTGAGCGTGCGTACGATATTTACTCGCGTTTGTTGCGTGAGCGCGTGATTTTTCTGGTTGGTCCGGTGAATGATTCAACGGCTAACTTAATTGTTGCACAGCTACTTTTTCTTGAGTCTGAAAATCCTGACAAAGACATCTTTTTCTATATCAACTCTCCGGGCGGCTCTGTGTCTGCGGGGATGGCGATTTATGACACCATGCAATTTATCAAGCCGAATGTATCGACGTTGTGTATCGGTCAAGCGGCAAGCATGGGGGCATTCCTGTTAACAGCGGGCGAAAAAGGCAAGCGATATTGTTTGCCCAATTCGCGCGTGATGATTCACCAGCCTTTGGGTGGGTTTCAGGGCCAGGCATCGGATATCGAGATTCATGCCAAGGAAATTTTGTTCCTTAAGCAAAAGCTGAATAATATGCTGGCAATGCATACTGGTCAGTCCATAGACCGTATCGAGCGAGATACGGATCGTGATAACTTTCTTTCTGCCGATGCAGCGGTTGAATATGGCTTGGTTGATAAAGTGCTAACGAGCCGTGCCGAGGTTGTTGCTGCCTGAATCTATTGACGGAGACGACGATTGTGGAAAAGAAAACGGCTGGCGGTGAAAAACTTTTATATTGCTCATTTTGTGGCAAGAGTCAGCACGAAGTAAAAAAACTGATTGCTGGCCCATCCGTTTTTATTTGCGATGAGTGTATTGATCTTTGCAACGACATTGTTCGTGATGAGATCGCGGGCATGGATGCAGAAAAAGAGAACGGTGGACTGCCTACACCGAAAGAAATACGCCATATGCTTGATCAATATGTGATTGGTCAGGATGATGCGAAAAAAATTCTTGCGGTTGCTGTTTATAACCATTACAAACGCATTCGCCATAAAGAGACTGGAAGCGACGGCGTAGAGCTGGCAAAAAGCAACATTCTGCTTATCGGCCCTACGGGTTCTGGCAAAACTTTACTGGCGCAGACGCTTGCCCGTATGCTGAATGTGCCATTTGTGATGGCTGATGCGACGACATTGACCGAGGCGGGTTATGTCGGCGAAGATGTCGAAAACATCATTCAAAAACTGCTGCAAAACTGTGATCATGATGTGGAAAAGGCGCAGCAGGGTATCATTTACATTGATGAAATTGACAAAATTTCGCGCAAGGCCGACAACCCTTCGATTACTCGCGATGTGTCAGGTGAAGGCGTGCAGCAGGCGCTACTCAAGCTAATCGAAGGCACGGTTGCCAGTATTCCTCCGCAAGGCGGGCGTAAACATCCGAATCAGGATTTTGTGCAGATTGATACAACAAACATATTGTTCTTTTGCGGTGGAGCGTTTGATGGTCTGGATAAAGTCATTCGCAGCCGTTCCGAAAAGGGTGGCATAGGGTTTGGTGCGGAAGTAAAAAGCCGTGATGCTAGTAATATTTCTGATGTTCTAAAGCAGGTTGAACCGGAAGATTTGATTAAATTTGGATTGATTCCCGAGTTAATTGGCCGTTTGCCCGTATTAGCGACCTTGCGCGAGTTGGATGAAGTTGCCTTGGTTGAGATTTTGATTGAACCAAAAAATGCTTTGGTTAAACAATACCAAAAGCTTTTTTCGATGGAGGGTGTAGAACTGGAAATTCGTCCTTCCGCATTGCAGGCAATTGCCAGAAAAGCGCTAAAACGAAAAACTGGTGCCCGTGGTTTACGCTCTATTTTGGAAAATGTACTGCTCGATACCATGTACGAGCTACCGACAATGGAGAATGCAACTAAAGTGGTTGTTGATGAAACAACAATAGAAAGCGGTGCCCAGCCGTTAATAATCTACGCGGACCAACCAAAAGTATCGGGTTCAAACTGATCTGTTTGGTGTATTAAAAGTAAACTATTGCTTACTTCCGCACCTTGAATTTCTTTCACATCGCCCCAGATAAGGAGATGTGACTCATAACTTAAAGGACACGATGATGTCTGAACTGACTGCTTCTTCTGCGGAAAAGCAAACTATTCCGCTGCTACCTTTGCGTGACGTGGTAGTTTTTCCGCATATGGTGATACCGCTGTTTGTTGGGCGGCC
>JAYTIQ010000134.1:0-8166 GCA_043731705.1 Rugosibacter sp. | reverse complement strand
TGGCAATTTGCCCGGGATTACGCGGGGCGACATAGCCGCCTGAAAAAATGAAAGTAACGCATGTCGCCGCTGCCGTTATTGAACGCGCGGATGGACAATTTTTATTAGGCCAACGCGCAGCCGATACGTTTTATCCCGGGTATTGGGAGTTCCCTGGCGGCAAAGTCGAGCCTGGGGAAACCGCGCGTGAAGCCCTGGTGCGTGAATTGCGTGAAGAACTCGGCATAGAGGTTTTGCGTGCCGACCCGTGGTTGCACCGGGAGCATGTGTATGAGCATGCCCATGTGCATCTAAACTTTTTCCGGGTACGTGCCTGGCAAGGTGAGATCATCAATCGTGTGCATAGCGCCCTTACATGGCAAACGCCCGGCGCGCCGACCGTTCAGCCGATGTTGCCAGCCAACGCCCCCGTCCTCGTTGCGCTGGCCTTGCCCGCGTTTTACGGCATCACGCATGCCGCCGAAATAGGGGTGTCCGCTCAACTCGAAGCACTTGATCGCGCCCTGGAAAACGGACTCAAGCTTGTACAACTGCGCGAGCCAACGCTTAGCCCCCAACAACGTGAAACGTTTGTTCATGCGGCGGTCAAGCGCTGTCATAACGCGGGCGCTCGCGTACTGATCAACAGCGATATGTCACTGGCTTTAGCCGCCGGCGCTGATGGTCTGCACTTGACGTCCGCACAACTGGCCACTTGTTCAGCACGCCCTGAATTTCCACTGGTGGCCGCATCATGTCACTCCCCTGCAGAATTGCTGCATGCAGCGCAGATTGGCTGTGATTTCGTGGTGTATGGGCCGATACATGAAACCGCAACGCACCCCGGACGAGCAGGCCTGGGATGGGCGGCTTTCGCAGCAGAAATTAATGACCCATTCACCGTGCCACCAGCGCCGACTTTTGCCTTGGGCGGATTATCCCTTAACGATCTTGACATCGCCCGAGCCTGCGGAGCACACGGCATCGCTGCCATTCGTTCGACTTGGTAAAGCGGTCATATGGGTATAACAGGTTTAAGTTGCGCGATTTTTCTATGCTGCTATTCTGATTCGTCGCTCAACGGCGCTTCTTCGCTGGCGGCAACGCGATAGGCTTCGCTTTCCCACGCGCCCAAATCATCGGTCTTGCAGCGCACAGAACAAAATGGCCGAAAGCGACTGGCTTCCACCCATTCGACTGGTGCTTTGCAACGCGGACACAATACGATGCGTGGCAGTTTGGATAAATTAGGGTGACTAGACGCCATGTTTACAGATTACAAAGCGTCATTTCAAATTCGATATCGGTCTCCATCTGGCGTGGACGCTGCGTCATGTCCGGGCGCAAAAACCGTACATTAATGGCGAGCTTGCCGGCAGAGATTTCTGGTATCACGTGGTTGTCTTTTCTGATCTGCAGGCGGACCAGCTGGTAATTGCGCCCACCCAGCATGACCTGATAAGCACCTCGCTGAGCCACCAATCGATCTGAGCGGCCGGATGCGCGCAACAGCCGCAGCACAATCGTCAGCGCCTGCCGAATAGGCAACATAGGCATCAACCAAGCCTCAATGTCTTTTTGTCGCAACGGCACATCACGATTTAACCAGTAGTGGTAGCCCGGCAGATCGAACTCACACACCCCGCCCGGAATGGCGACTCGGTTTTTAATGCTCATTAACCAGTCATTTTCACGCAGATAATGGCCAATTTTTCCTTGTACGGCAAGCAGTTGCGTACTTGCCTGCTCAATTTCATAGAGTGCTCCCGAGAGTGCATCTTCGGAAATTTCCGGATTGTTGCGGAAAGATAGCAAAATCTGTCGCTGGCGTTCCAGCTCCTGAACCAGATCAAATTTCAAATCGGCGCGGCCAGCCACTTCAAGAATCTCAAACAACAACACCAGCGCTGCATGATGTTCGGCGGCCCCTTTGGCAGAAGCGAAATGTATGATTTTTTCAAACAGGTCTTCGAGTCGCAGCAAAGTGCGCACGCGCTCGCTAAGAGGATATTCGTAAGTAATCACACACGGGCCAAGTGAACAAAATAAATTGCATTGTCCTCGAAATTCACCTAAATCTCAACCCACATGCCGGGCCAATGCGAGATATTTATCGTGTAAACGCGCCACTTGCGGTGCTAATACTGCCAGTTGACCCTCATTTTCTATCACATCATCAGCAACAGCCAAACGCTCGGCCCGCATCGCTTGCACCTGCAAAATTCGCTCAACTTCATTTTGCGACAAGCCATTCCGCGCCATTACACGGTGAATTTGAGTCGCTTCAGAACAATCTACCACCGCGATGCGCTGGACACGCTGGCGATAAGTATTTGACTCAATCAAGAGGGGCACAACAAGGATGAGGTAAGGCTGATTGCTGCATAAGTTCTCGGCGCTAATACGCCGCTCAACCTCAGCGCGAATTAATGGGTGCAAAATGGCTTCAAGCCGCTTACGCGCTTCAGGCTCAGCAAATACATGCGCCCGCATTGCGCCACGATCAAGCGCACCATCCGGCGTGATCATGTGCTCACCAAAGGCAGCACGAATGCTCGGCATCCCCGCGCCGCCGGCGGCTGTCAGCATGTGGGAGACTGCGTCCGTATCGATCACAGGCACCTGGTGCGCAGCAAACAAATCCGCCACCGCGCTTTTTCCGCTACCAATCCCGCCGGTTAACCCAATGAGGTAACTCACGCTAGCGGTAGAGTTTGGTACGAAGCGTAGTACTGTTTATAGCCATAAAGTTCAGCGCACACAACTCATTACCACCGCAGAAGGAAACGACGCAATCCAAGTCTTTAATTGTTCGGCAAACATTGCTTCTTTTGCTTGAATTTCTAACACTTCACGAGGCGCTGAAGATTTTGGCTGTTCCCATTGAGCTGACATGAGGCCGCGCTTTCTCAACTTGGCGACATAGTCTCGCGCAGTTATTTCATCGGTAAACAGCCCCACAAGAATTTCATATCGTCCATTGCCGGAGTCTTGAACTTGTATTTCAGCCAAAGAAGCAGGCGGCAAAGAAGGGGGGGCTTGTTGCAGCTGCGTCAGTAGTTCGGTTTTTTTCAATTCTGCTGCGGCCTGATCAGCCAAACCGACAATGACCACCCGATGAAAAACCTGTGGTTGCAAACGCGTAGCTTTGCCACCCCAAGCCACTGTGTCACGTTCAATCTGCTCAACAGCAGCCTGGGTAAGGCCACTGACCCTGCGGCAAGCCATGGTTGCTTCGCGTACTGGCTTTTCATCCACAATCCGCATTTTTTCCGCATTTAATTGTTGCGCCAGACGCTGGGGTTCGTGAATTTCCACGGCCCCATCAAAATAACCCAGTGACCAGGCTAAAAAAGCCAGGTTAGCCAAAATCAGCAAGAAAAAAAACACGCGTAAAATCTTCACAGGATTATTCTGGCCCTAGCAACAAGATGTATCAGCGGGGCAGCCGCAAAACCCCGTACTACCAGAATTAAAATTCGTATTCTGTTTGCAGGCGTAAAGCTTGGTCCGGCGCACCTTGTGAAACACCGATCAACCAAGCCGCATTGTATTTAATCGCCTGATGATTTCCTAGCGGCAACTTGCCAAAAATTGCCGGGCCAACCTGATGGCTTTGCTGATCCGATGGCTGCCAATTACTCCACTTACCCACTGCACCAAAGGCTTGCATACCAAACTCCAACTGTTGATTGCCACGGTACTTGACCTGTGCTTGATATGCCAGCTCGGTATCCGATGGACTATCTACCCGGTAGTGTCGTTTAAACAGCAGATTGCCATTTAACTGCCATTTACCAAATTCAGTTTGCAGCAACGGACCCCATTTCACTTCCCACCCCTCACTACGATCTTTTGGATGCTCAAGCTCAAGTAAAAAACCCACATCCACTGGGTACTTCCCTATTTCGGTTAGCTGAAATTTATTTTCCCACTCCCACGCATCATAATGAGCGCTATTACCGGGTGTTGCAAACTTATATTTGGCGTATATCTCGGTAAACCACCACTCGGTCGCACCATAACCAACACCTAAACTCCACGCGGAAAGATCAGGATTACCATCACCTAACTTTTGGCTGCCGTACTTGAAATCGATTTCCCGCTCACCGTACTCCACCGTTGGTGTATATACATAATCAGCCGGCCCGGCAAAAGTGGCTGAACTCAAAATCAAGAGAACGGGTGCTGCCATGTTGTGTAGTTTCATTTTTTCCTCTATTAAAAATCTGAAATAGTATCTTTGCGGTACCGTAGCATCCGCATCGCTGACAAAATGACGATTAACGTCGTGATATAAAAAACAACCTGCAAGCCAGAAGGCATTGCCTCGTAACCTATCAGCGCATGCAGCAGGACGCCTGCAGCAGATGTGTTCGATACCATGCCAGTGGTATCCCACAGCGGGTTACCCAAATCAGGCAGTACATCGCTTTGCACCAGAAAGCGCGCCATTTGACCTGCCATTGCAGCGGCTAATAAAAGAATCAGCCCACTGGTGGCTGCAAAAAACCAGCGCGTTGGAATACGCAAAAAACCTGCATACAGTAAAAACCCCGCAAGCGCCCCTGCACCAAGGCCGAAACCACCGCTGGTCAAGACTTGTAGCGCAGTGGCTTCGCCGCCTGCCATTGAGCCATAGACGAACAGCACGGTTTCAGACCCTTCACGCAATACAGCCAGCGCAATAACAACAAAAAGGGTGAGCAATGTTTTTTCGCCACCCCGCACGGCATGACCTACCTGCCGCGCCTGATAGGCTAACTCAGCTCCGTGGCGTGACATCCAGATGTTATGCCACGCCAACATCAGTACAGCAAAGCCGAGAATGCCTGCATTCAGCAGATCCTGCCCAGTACCGCTGGCCATTTCAGCAATTCGGCTCGTCAGCAAAGCCACCACGATAGCGCCCACCACACCCGCTGCAATACCTCCGAGCAACATACGACTGCGGCCTGCAATACCTACCGTTGCCGCAGCGAGAATGCCAATAATCATTGCTGCCTCGAGCGTTTCTCGAAAAACAATAATCCCTGTGCCAAACATGATTACTCCGCGACCACGATGCCTTGCGCCGTTTTTTGATTGAATTCGCCCATAAACGGATATCGGCCTGGTTTAAGCGGGCCAATGTAAATAGTGGCCTGCCCCTTACCCGGGATGACTTTTTCACGGTTTAACTCGTGGCTTTCAAACTCTTCCGGCGTCGCATCCAGATTTTTGACGATCAACCGAATTTTCTGGTTCGCAGCAATCTTTAGCTCGCTCGGCTCAAAACGGTGCTCGCGAATGGTCAAAATCATCTCGCTATCTGCCGCCAATACAGTGACAGAGAAAAACATCCCGATACACAAGATCAATCGATTAAAAACCACAGTAGTCTCCTTAAATAATTTACATAGTAAATGATAACCATTCTCATTTAAATTGTAAACAGTATTTAATTTTTATTTGCTTTTTTATTTATGGCGGATCCAACTCTAAGCGTCAAGGTAACGTCAACGTTTTAGCTACTTGCAGCAAACCTTCCAGAACCAGATGGTCTACCTGGCGTATCGGCACAGCCAGGTGCGGCAATAAATCAGCGGCAGCACCGCCCGATAAAATGCATTGGCCAACGTCATGCACACCCCGCATTCTCTCAATCGCCCCCAATGTCGCGGACAAAGCCCCACTTGTAACCGCGTCATTTGTATTAGTTGGCAACATACTAAAATGACCGCTTGCATCGGATAATTGATCGGTATTACGAGCTAATGATTGGCGCATCAGCGTTAAACCCGGCAGAATGAATCCGCCCCGAAACACGCCTTCGGCATCGAGTAAATCAATAGTCGTCGCTGTACCTGCCTGCACAATAATTGATGCTTCAATTGATAACGCCCGCGCCGCAATCAGCCCAGCCCAGCGGTCAGCCCCAAGTTGGGCCGGACGATCATAACCATTACGCACACCAAAGCCAGCAGATGTACTTTCCAGCCAAGTCAGGGAAATCGCCAGTTGTTGCGTAAGCTGTTCAATTTGCAGCCGGACTGCTGCGCCAGCGACATTGCAGGCAACCATATGCCTCGGTGCCATGCGCTGCAGTTCGGATGGCAATGCTGGAAGTAGCGTCGAAAGTAAATTCGCTAACTCAGGTAATGCGTCATAGCCAAAAGCCCGCTGCATGTGCCAAGCTCGACCATCATGCAAACCACATTTAACGCGTGTATTCCCTGCATCGAGACAAAGAATCATGATCTTCTTTTTCAGGCTGGCGTATAACGGAGTGGAAGATAGCATCCACTTCCCGATCCTCGATCACTGCGTTAAAACAACTTAACAGGTTCCAGAAGTATTCATTAATTGGTGCGCCTGACACGATTCGAACGTGCGACCCCTGCCTTCGGAGGGCAGTACTCTATCCATCTGAGCTACAGGCGCAGGGGGCGTAGCATAGCGCGTTCGCGTGTTGGCGTCCATCGTCAGGCACAGTATCCATTATAATTCACGCATTGCACTCATCATTCTTGAAAGTTTACCCATGGAAAACGATACGATTCGCGGTTTTATTTACCTTGTCGTGGCAACGCTCACCACCGTAACGATTGCCCTTGTTACGGCGATTAGCCTCACCCACCGGCAAGAAGTGGTTGACGAAGAAGCTGTTAATCAGCGCATCATGCCTGTAGCTCAAGTGAGCATTGCTGCGGCTTCTGGCGGCGCTGGTGTTGAGCGCACCGGCGAGCAACTGTATCAAGTTACCTGCGTTGCTTGCCATGGAACGGGCGCGGCGGGCGCACCAAAGCTTGGCGATAATGCAGCATGGGGCCCACGTTTGAAACTTGGGCTGAGCGGGCTGCTCAAGTCAGCTATTATGGGTAAAAATGCCATGCCGCCCAAGGGCGGATCTGATGCGACCGAAACAGAACTCGCGCATGCGATTGTCTATATGGCAAATAAATCGGGCGGCAGCTTGAAAGAGCCTGCGGCGAAGTAATTCACCCCGCCCCAAAGCAATCGATCCAGTATTGTTTGGGCTAAAAAATAAAGGCCGCGCTAGACGGCCTTTATTTTTTAGCTTTTATTATTTCCCGCCAGCATCGCGCGCAACCCCGCAGCACGTGCGATAGCCGTCGTTGTATCGGGCACCATTACACCCTGCGCTGCCGTAGTCAGCGCAATCGAGCCCATCTCGGTGATAAACCGTGAAGGTTCGCGCATCATCCATGTCTTGCCTTGTTTGCGGCGTTCGCACCAGCTAATGGTCAAGCTGGCTTGCGCACGCGTTATGCCGACATACATCAGGCGTCGCTCTTCTTCCAGTCGTGCAGGGTCGAGTGAATCGCGATGCGGTAATAACCCCTCTTCAATGCCCGCCAGAAATACATGGCGAAACTCCAGCCCTTTGACGGCGTGCAGCGTGGCGAGTTGAATGGCATTGGTTTCTTCCGCCCCGTTATCCAGCATGGATAATAGGGCAACGCTTTGCGCTAATTCAAGCAGGGTTTTATTTTCCTCCTCGCCCTTACGTCCAATCCACTGAACAAAATCACACACATTCGTCCAGCGAATTTCAGCGTCACGCACGTCCAGCGAACTGAACAGCCACGCCTCATACCCTATGGCATCAATAATCGCGGTGAGCAGAGCGCCCGCAGGCTCATGTTGCGCGCGGCCTTCCATGCGCTGAATAAACCCGGAAAACTCGCGCAACGCGGTGTGTTGACGCACCGGCAGATCATCGCCCAGTGCTGGTGAGAGCAACGTCGCAAACAGGCTTTGGCGTCGCCTGCCGGCAGCAAGACCCAAGGTTTCCAAGGTCGATCCGCCGATGCCGCGCTTAGGAGTGGTTACCGCACGAATAAACGCAGGATCATCATCCTGATTGGTGAGCAAGCGCAAATAGGCAATGATGTCTTTGATCTCAGTGCGCTCAAAAAAAGACTGCCCGCCGGAAATCACATACGGAATACGTTGCGCACGCAACTGTTGTTCAAAAGCACGCGCCTGATAATTGCCGCGATACAAAATGGCGTAATCAGAAAACTGGGTGCGCCGCTCAAAGCGATGCGCGGAGAGGCGAGAGACGACCCATTCGGCTTCATGGTCGCCATCACGACAAGTTTGAATATGAATTGCTTCGCCCTGCCCATGCTCTGACCACAGTTTCTTTTCAAACAGCTTCGGGTTGTGCGCAATCAACTG
>JAYTIQ010000133.1:0-9672 GCA_043731705.1 Rugosibacter sp. | reverse complement strand
AACATGCTGGCTGATTTGCCCGCCAGCATGGATGCCGCGCCCAACGTGCAATTCTTGCCGATCGATTTTGTTGCACCAACGGCGTATGACATGGTGGGTGATCGCTTGAAAGGCATGTGGTCCACGGGCTGCGTGATGGGTCCGGAACCCGTAGTGGCCTTGCAAAAAGCGATTGATGCGGGAGATAAGGCGCGTATGGGCGAGATCATGCACGATATTCATGGTTTGCCCAATGCGATTCCTGACTTCAAGGATCTGGCCAAATACAACGTGCAAGTTGAAAAGCTGCGTTGCAATGCGGCGGGTTACATCAAGGCGGGCCCCTGCCGTGCGCCGTATCAAGATATTCCGGATGACTGGCGCGCTGCAACCGAAGCTAATGGCAGAGCTTGGGCTCAGATGTGCGAAAGTAAATATCGCTGCTAATTGACTGGTGCAACCAGCCTGATGGTATTCCAGGCAGCGGGTGCAAAGGGTGGGCGTATAAGGTGGGCCCATAAGGGCAAGAACTACTGATCGTCAGTAGTTCTTGCCCTTACTCTTGGAAGGGTTCCCGTGACTCGGGCTAAGGTTTATACTTCGCAGCTTGGTGAAATATCTCGACAGGGTGATTACGATTCTGCCTGATCGAATGAATTACGTCATCATGCGCTTTTTTTTCAAGACAAAGTGCCGTATCGCAAGAGCCGACTTTTCGGTCGTTGTAATGAATAGTGATAGATCTGGCAACCCGTCTAATGTGCGGAATCTTCTATAAGACGAAAGATGCGTTAGCCGTATAGGCAAAGCAATCAGTCAAAAAAGGATGAATAGTGAAGCAACTAAAAAACTTTATCAACGGCGAGTTTGTCAGCAACAATAAATGGTTTGAAAAGCGCTCGCCGCTGGATAACTCGGTGATTGCACAGGTTTGCGAGGCGGGTGAGGCCGAAGTGGATGCGGCAGTCAAGGCCGCGCGTGCTGCGCTAAATGGCCCTTGGGGGCAGATGGCGGTGGCTGACCGTGTTGAGCTGTTGTATGCCGTGGCCAATGAAATCAATGTGCGCTTTGAAGATTTTTTAGCCGCTGAATGTGCCGACACCGGCAAACCCCGCAACTTGGCGCGCCACATTGACATCCCGCGCGGCGCGGCGAACTTCAAGGTGTTTGCTGACGTCGTGAAAAATGTGCCGACGGAATTTTTCGAGATGGCCACGCCAGACGGCAAAGGCGCGATCAACTACGGTTATCGTTCTCCCGTGGGTGTGGTCGGTGTGGTTTGCCCGTGGAACCTGCCCTTGTTGCTGATGACCTGGAAAGTGGGTCCGGCCTTGGCTTGCGGCAACACCGTGGTGATCAAGCCATCGGAAGAAACGCCGCAAACTGCGCTGCTGCTGGGCGAAGTCATGAATAAAGTGGGTATGCCCAAAGGCGTTTATAACGTGGTCAATGGCTTTGGCCCCGATTCTGCTGGGGCTTTCCTGACCAGCCATCCTGGCGTGAATGCGATTACCTTCACCGGCGAGACGCGTACGGGTGAAGTGATCATGAAGGCCGCAGCCACTGGCGCGCGCCCTGTGTCGCTGGAGATGGGCGGCAAGAATGCCGCTATCGTATTTGCCGATTGCGATTTTGATGCCGCAATTGAAGGCACCATGCGTTCGGCTTTTGCCAACTGTGGCCAAGTGTGTTTGGGCACCGAGCGCGTGTATGTCGAACGGCCGATTTTCGAGAAGTTTGTCGCGGCGATGAAAAAAGGCGCCGAAGGCTTGAAGCTCGGTGTGCCGGATGATGAAACCGCCAACATGGGCCCCTTGATCAGCAAGGAGCATCAACAAAAAGTGTTGTCGTATTACGCTAAAGCCAAGGCGGAAGGCGCAACTATTGTCACCGGCGGTGGCGTGCCCGATATGCCGGGTGAATTGGCGAATGGTTGCTGGGTGCAGCCGACCATTTGGACGGGTTTGCCGGAAACAGCGTCTGTCGTGAAAGAAGAAGTGTTTGGCCCCTGCTGCCACATTGCGCCGTTTGACGCCGAAGAAGAAGTACTGGCGCGCGCCAACGATAATGAGTATGGCCTGGCAACAGCGATCTGGACGCAGAACCTTTCCCGCGCCCACCGCGTAGCGGCTAAAATGGAGGTTGGTATCGCTTGGGTAAATAGCTGGTTCCTGCGTGATTTGCGCACGCCATTCGGCGGGGCAAAGCAATCCGGTATTGGTCGCGAGGGTGGCGTTCACTCGCTTGAGTTTTACACAGAACTTAAAAACATCTGCATCAAACTTTAAGGAAAATCATGGATAAGCAAACCATCCAGTTGTTAGGCGACGAACTTTATCAGGCGCTAATCACTGGGCAAGTCATTGAGCCGCTGACTAACCGCTATGCCGACATTACCATCAACGATGGTTATCAGATTCAGAGCCGTTTGGTGGGGCGTCGGATAGAAAAAGGTGCGCGTATTGTCGGCAAAAAAATTGGGGTCACCAGCAAGGTAGTCATGAACATGCTGGGCGTGAATCAGCCTGACTTCGGCATTTTGCTTGATGACATGATTTATAACGAAGGCGAAGCCATCGAGTACAAATCACTGATTCAGCCCAAGGCGGAAGGCGAGATTGCCTTTGTCATGAAAAAAGACTTGATGGGCCCGGGCGTCACGGGTGCCGATGTTCTGGCAGCCACAGAAGGCGTGATCGCTTGTTTTGAAATTGTTGATTCACGCATTCGCGACTGGAAAATCAAGGTTCAGGATACCGTGGCGGATAACGCCTCATGCGGTGTCATGGTTCTAGGCGACCAACTGGTGGATGTGCGCAAGGTGGATTTAATGACCTGCGGTATGCTGGTTGAGCGAAACGGTGAGATTGTCGGTACGGGTTCCGGCGCTGCAACGATGGCCTCCCCCGTGAATGCCATTGCCTGGCTGGCCAATACGCTGGGTGCATTAGGTATTCCGCTCAAAGCAGGTGAAATCGTGTTGTCGGGTTCTCTGGCCGCCATGTTCCCCATTGCAGCGGGCGATAACTTCCGCGTCACGATTGGCGGCATTGGCAGCTGTTCGGTGCGTTTTGTTTAATTTTCTTAATTTCGTTTAATCGAGACCACGGTGGATTTACAACTTAATGCCAAGCGCGCACTGGTAACCGGCTCTACGGCTGGCATTGGCTTTGCCATTGCCAGTGCGTTAGCGGCTGAAGGTGCACACGTTACCCTCAACGGCCGCACACAGGCGCGCGTGGATGACGCATTGGCACGCTTGCGTGCTGCTTGCCCGCAAGCCACAGTGAGCGGCATTGCGGCAGATTTATCGACTGCTGCGGGGGCAGCGCAACTGCTGACGGCTTGCCCCGAGGTAGATATTCTGGTCAATAACCTCGGCATTTTTGCTTCGGTGCCGTTTGAGGCAATTGATGATAGCGAATGGTTTCGGTTTTTCGAGGTGAATGTCATGAGCGGCGTGCGCTTGGCGCGCCACTATTTGCCGCAAATGAAAACCCGTGACTGGGGGCGTATCATTTTTATTTCCAGCGAATCGGGTGTGTGCCCGCCCGCTGAGATGGTGCATTACGGCATGACAAAATCGGCACAGTTGTCTGTATCCCGTGGCTTGGCTGAAACCTGTACCGGCACGCGTGTCACGGTTAATGCCGTGTTACCAGGGCCGACTCGCACGGAAGGGGTAGGCGAGTACTTCGAAAATCTGGCAAAGCAGCAAAAGGTCAGCTTTGCCGATATAGAGAAAAAACTGTTTGCTTCTGCCCGGCCTACCTCCATACTCAAGCGCCTGATTGAGCCTGCAGAAATTGCCAGTACGGTCGCCTATCTGTGCAGCCCGCTTTCTGCGGCAACCAATGGTGCCGCGATCCATGCCGAAGGGGGCGTTGTTCGTAGTTTGCTTTAGCCTTGTTTTCGTTTGATTTTTACTGCTTACTTTTGGGAGCTACCGAGATGAAAAAAATTCGTTGTGCATTAATCGGCCCGGGCAATATTGGCACCGATCTGCTCTATAAACTCAAGCGCAGCCCTGTCCTGGAACCGATATGGATGGTCGGCATTGATCCGACCTCCGATGGCTTGAAGCGCGCAGCTGAAATGGGCCTGAAGGTTACTGCCGATGGCGTGGATGGCCTGCTTCCCCACGTCCAGGCAGATAACATTCAAATTGCCTTTGATGCCACCAGTGCTTATGTGCATGCAGAAAACAGCCGTAAACTCAATGCACTTGGCGTCATGATGATCGATTTGACACCTGCTGCCATCGGGCCTTTCTGTGTCCCGCCAGTGAATCTCAAAGAGCATGTGGGCAAGCGTGAAATGAACGTGAACATGGTCACCTGCGGTGGCCAGGCAACGATTCCGCTGGTGGCTGCTGTTTCCCGTGTGCAGCCGGTGAAGTACGGCGAAATCGTGGCGACAGTGTCCTCCAAGTCGGCCGGCCCGGGCACACGCAAGAACATTGATGAATTTACTCGCACTACAGCAGGCGGCATTGAAAAGGTTGGCGGTGCCAAACAGGGTAAAGCCATCATTATCATCAATCCGGCCGAACCGCCACTCATCATGCGCGACACGGTGCATTGCCTGACCGAAACCGAACCGGATCAAGAAAAAATTACAGCGTCGATTCACGACATGATCAAGGAAGTGCAAAAGTATGTGCCTGGCTACCGCTTGGTGAACGGCCCGATTTTTGATGGCAACCGTGTCTCGATTTACATGGAAGTAGAAGGCCTGGGTGATTATTTGCCCAAGTACGCTGGCAATCTGGACATCATGACTGCTGCAGCTGCGCGTACTGCTGAAATGTTTGCCGAGGAAATTATCGCCGGCAATCTTGTTCTTGAACCCGTTGCCGCACCTTTGGCGGCTTAAGGAGAACTCTCATGGATCTAAAAGGCAAAAAAATCATTGTGCATGACATGACTTTGCGTGACGGCATGCACCCCAAGCGTCATCAAATGACACTCGATCAAATGCGCTCCATTGCTACGGCGCTGGATGAAGCAGGCGTTCCGCTGATTGAAGTGACTCATGGCGATGGCCTGGGCGGCTCTTCGGTGAACTATGGCTTTCCTATGCATACCGACGAAGAATACCTCGGTGCGGTGATCCCCTTGATGAAAAAAGCCAAGATTTCGGCGCTGTTGTTGCCGGGCATTGGTACTGTCGACCATCTGCGCATGGCGCACGGTCTGGGTGTGACTACTATTCGTGTCGCGACGCATTGCACCGAAGCGGACGTGTCCGAGCAGCACATCACGCTGGCGCGCAAGCTGAATATGGATACCGTCGGCTTTTTGATGATGGCGCACATGAATACCCCTGAAGGCTTGGTGACACAAGCCAAGCTCATGGAAGGTTATGGCGCAAACTGTATCTACATCACCGATTCTGCAGGCTACATGCTGCCCGATGATGTCAAAGCCAGAATTTCTGCTGTGCGCGCTGCCCTGAAGCCCGAAACCGAGCTGGGTTTTCACGGCCACCACAACATGGCGATGGGTATCGCCAATTCCATCGCAGCGATCGAATGCGGTGCGAATCGAATTGATGCGGCCAGTGCTGGCTTGGGTGCCGGGGCAGGCAATACACCAATGGAAGTGTTGATCGCCGTGTGCGATCGCATGGGCATTGAAACTGGCGTAGATGTCTGGAAAATTCAGGATGTGGCCGATGATTTGGTCGTGCCCATGATGGACTTCCCGATTCGCATTGACCGTGATGCGCTCACTTTGGGTTATGCCGGGGTGTATGGATCCTTCCTGTTGTTTGCCAAGCGTGCTGGCGCAAAATATGGTATCCCGTCGCGCGATCTGCTGGTTGAACTGGGTCGGCGCGGTATGGTCGGCGGGCAGGAGGACATGATTGAAGATACTGCCATGACCCTCGCCAAGCAGCGGGCACAGGCAACAGCCGATGCGCCCGCAGCCAAAGCCGCTTGAATACGGAGAAAATTGCATGAAACTGGATAAAACCATCATTGCCAAGCTGGCAGAACATCTCGAAAATTGCGAGTTGGAAGCACGCGATACGCTGAAAATTACCGAGGAATACCCTGATATGGATTTCGAGGATGCGTATGCTATCCAAGAAGCCATCAAGCAAAGAAAAATTGCGCGGGGAAACAAAATCACCGGCTTTAAAGCGGGCCTGACATCGCATGCCAAAATGAAACAGATGGGCGTATCGATGCCCGTGTTTGGCTTTATTACAGATTACGGCTGCATCATGGAGGGTGGTGAAGTAAAAACCTCCGAATTGATTCACCCCAAGGTCGAGCCTGAAATTGCGTTTGTTACCAAAGCGCCGCTACGTGGTCCCGGGTGCAATATCGCCACAGTACTGGCCGCGACCGACTTTGTTTTACCCGGCATTGAAGTGATTGATTCGCGCTACCGCGATTTCAAGTTTGACCTGAAAAGCGTGATTGCAGACAACACCTCGGCGGCACGGTATGTGGTCGGTGGCATGATCAAGCCGCCATCCGAAGTGGACATGCGCACCGTTGGCATCGTGCTGGAAAAAAATGGCGAACCTGTCGCCTTTGGTGCAGGCGCTGCAGTGCTTAACCACCCTGCGGTTGCCATTGCCATGCTGGCCAATCATTTAGGCGCGCGAGGTGAAGAAATCCCGGCTGGTTCGCTGATTCTGTCAGGTGGCATCACTGAAGCAGTAGCGGTCAAGGCAGGCGATGCAATTACGCTGCGTGTGCAAGGTATGGGCAGCGTTTCGCTGCGCTTCGTGTAAGGAGAATCCAAATGCCTATCGTACAGATCAACATCATGGAAGGGCGTGACGACGCAAAAAAAGAGCGCATGATCGCCGAAGTGACCGATGCCATATGCCGCAGCCTGGAAGTCAAGCCTGAAACGGTTCGGGTGATGATCAATGAAATGCCAAAAACACACTTTGGCATCGGCGGCGTCAGCGCTAAAAAGCTGGGCAGATAAAGACTTGTCCAGCAACGCAGGGAAGGCGCTCTTACAGGGTGACTCGATCATCCGTTCAGTCTGCGTGACACCTTATGTCTTCCCTGCATATTCCATCCATTCATTCAATTCCCGGCGCAGCAATCGCTGACCCTGCCCGACGATTTGCGGGCATTGACCGTGTGTATGGCGCGGGCGCTCTGGCTCGCGCTTCAGCAGCGCACGTGGTAGTGGTGGGCATAGGTGGCGTGGGTTCGTGGGCGGCTGAAGCGCTGGCCCGTTCAGGGGTGGGGCGCATCACGCTGATTGATCTTGATCATATTGCGGCCTCAAACATCAATCGTCAGGTTCATGCACTAGAAGCCACTCTGGGCGCGGCCAAGGTGCTGGCGATGGCGGCGCGCATTGAGGATATCAACCCGGCTTGCCAGGTGGTGACTATCGAAGAATTCATTGACGAGATAAACGTGGCTGCATTGATTCCAGTGTGCGATGCTGTCATTGATGCCATTGATAATGTGCGCGCCAAAGCTGCGCTAATTGCGTATTGTCGCCAGCAAGGGTTGCGCATCCTGACCACGGGTGGCGCGGGCGGGCGGCTTGACCCCACACAAATACAGGTGGTTGATCTGTCACGCACAACGCAGGATGCGTTGGCCTCGAAGGTGCGCGCCCGACTGCGTAAGTTGTATGGTTTTTCGCGCGACCCAAAAAAGAAGTTTGGTGTGGAATGTGTTTTTTCGCCAGAACAAATTCGGCGCCCTGCAGGCACGCGCGTGGAAGGCGATGCGGTGAATGAAAACATGTGCGTAACGGATGAAGTGGGTGCTAACTTGGATGGTAGTGCCGGACTTGCCTGTGCAGGCTATGGCTCTTCTGTTGCAGTGACTGCGGGGTTTGGTTTTGCTGCGGCAGCAAAGGTGCTGGCCGGTATACTGCCCACGCGATGAATTCAGATAACCCTTCCTCTCCTGTGCCTGGCGTTTCGCAGGTCATCCTGGTTACCGGTGCAGCACGTCGTGTGGGCGCTGAGATCGTGCGCACACTGCATGCGGCAGGTGCCTGTGTCGCGATTCACTATCACAACTCCCAAACAGAAGCGCTGGCACTGGCAGCATCGTTGAATGCGCTACGGCCAGAATCAGCTGTTGGTTTTGCTGGGGATCTGCACAACACGGACGCATTACCCGATCTGATTGCTGCAGTGGTTGCTCACTTTGGTCGGCTGGATGGCTTGGTAAATAATGCCTCGTCGTTTTATCCCACAAAAGTCGGCGCTACCGATACGGCGGCGTGGGACGATCTCATCGGCACGAATTTCAAAGCACCGCTGTTTCTCGCGCAAGCGGCGGCGCCACATTTGGCGCAGCAGGGGGGATGCATCATCAACCTGACGGATGTGCATGCCGAACGCCCACTCAAGGGATATGCGCTGTACTGCGCGGCCAAAGCCGGCTTACTGGGTTTGACGCGTGCATTGGCTGTCGAGTTGGGCCCGCAAGTGCGGGTTAATGCGGTTGCTCCGGGTGCGGTTGAGTGGCCTGAAAATGCGACGGATTTTTCAGCGGATGAACGTCAAGTCATCATCGAGCATACCTTGCTCAAGCGCGTGGGTTCGGCAACGGACATTGCTCGTGCGGTGAGGTTTTTGGTTTTTGACGCGCCTTATGTTACCGGGCAAGTTATCACGGTGGATGGTGGCAGAAGCACCCACTTATAAAGATCTAAAGGTAAAAAATGAATGCTCCTTTAACCGCACGGCAGGCAAACAAACCGGCCTTTGAAGCCAATAAGCTGGCCAAACGACTGCGCCGCAATACCGGCCAGGCGATTGCTGATTTCAACATGATCACGGCGGGTGATCGGGTGATGGTTTGCCTATCCGGCGGCAAGGATTCATATGCCATGCTCGATATGCTGCTCCATTTGCGTGAGCATGCACCGATTGATTTTGAAATCATCGCGGTTAATCTTGACCAGAAACAGCCGGGTTTTCCTGCCGATGTATTGCCCCGCTATCTGACGGGCTTGGGCATTCCTTTCCATATTGAAAATGAAGATACCTATAGCATCGTCAAACGCGTGATTCCAGAGGGGAAAACCACGTGTTCGTTGTGTTCTCGCCTGCGGCGAGGGGTGTTGTATCGCGTAGCCGACGAATTGGGCGCGACTAAAATCGCCCTCGGCCATCACCGTGATGATATTTTGCAGACCCTGTTTTTGAATCTGTTTTTTGGTGGCAAATTAAAATCCATGCCGCCTAAACTGGTCTCGGACGATGGCCGCCATATGGTGATACGTCCCCTGGCCTATTGCGCGGAAAGCGATCTGGAAGCGTGGGCTGCACTGCGCGAATTTCCGATTATTCCGTGTGATTTGTGTGGTTCGCAGCCCAATCTGCAACGCCAGCAGGTTAAACGCATGCTGCATGATTGGGAAAAGCAATTTCCTGGGCGCATCGCAACGATTTTTCGCAGCCTGTCGAACGTGGTGCCTTCTCATTTGCTGGATGCAAAACTGTTTGATTTTGCCGATCTGGCCATTACCGGTATGTCTGATCCTGAAGGCGATCGCGCTTTTGATCCGGTGGAATTTCCAACTGAAGTTCCAGTGCCCGCCACGCAAGCAACTAACACAATACACTTTGCCCTGAAAGACGAAAGATGAAGGTTCGCACCCTGCCGGCACGTCATGGTCTGCTTTGGCTGATTGCGGGCTGGCGACTCTTGCGCCGCTACCCAAGGCAGATGACGAGTATCAC
>JAYTIQ010000132.1:0-1550 GCA_043731705.1 Rugosibacter sp. | reverse complement strand
CCAAGCCATTCGGCGATGTGGCGAGGATATTGCCACAGGCGCAGAAGTCATTGCTGCCGGCACGCGCCTGACCGCAGCGCATCTGGGTTTGGCGGCATCGGTAGGCGCAGCGGCATTGTGTGTGTTTCGTCCGTTGCGCGTGGCGCTGTTTTCAACAGGCGATGAGCTCACCATGCCCGGCGAGCCACTCAAGCCCGGCGGCATTTACAACTCGAACCGCACCATGCTGCATGCGCTGCTGGAAGGGCTTGGTTGTGTCGTTGCCGATATGGGCATTGTGTCTGATAGTCTGGATGCCACGCGTGCCGCATTGCGTGCAGCGGCGCAGGACAATGATTTTATTTTGACCAGTGGCGGCGTTTCAGTGGGCGAAGAAGATCATGTGAAAGCCGCGGTGAGCGCGGAAGGTGTGCTGGATTTGTGGAAAATTGCGATCAAGCCTGGCAAGCCGTTTGCGTTTGGTTCGATACGAAAAATCGGCACCACAAGGGTACTTTCCAGAGACGGACTCAAGCCTGCGGGGCGCGCTGGTGAGACGGCGAGTAGGATAGAAAATGAGTTTTTTACCAACACAGCTGCACGGTTTATCGGCCTGCCCGGCAATCCAGTCGCCAGTTTTGTGACTTTTCTCATGCTGGTGCGGCCCTTCATTTTGGCCATGCAGGGCGCAAGTTGTGTGACACCTCGCGTGCTGCATTTGCGTGCTGATTTTGTCTGGCCGGGGGATGCGCGGCGTGAATTTTTACGTGCACGTATCAACGACCAAGGCGGGCTCAGCTTATATCCACAGCAAGGTTCAGCAGTGCTGACCTCTTGCGCATGGGCTGATGGATTGATTGATAATCTGCCAGGGCAAGCCATTAAACCGGGGGATATCGTGCGCTTTATCGACTTCAACGCGTTGGGATAAATATCATGAGCATCCAGCTGTTGTATTTTGCCGGGCTGCGCGAGGTGCTAGGCGTTGCGACAGAAACGCTAGAGTTGCCTGCGGGAATAGAAACAGTGGCCGCGTTGCGTGAGCTGCTGGCGGCGCGCGGTGCGCCGTGGACTGCGCTGGTCACCACCAAAAATCTTCGCGCTGCCGTGAATCAGGAAATGGCAGGGCCAGATGCTCGCGTTTATGCCGGAGATGAAGTCGCGTTTTTCCCACCGGTCACTGGAGGGTAGGCCATGTCGGTGACTATACAGGCGGCTGATTTTGATTGTGGTCAGGAAATTGCCGCGATGACCAAAGGACGTGATGACATTGGCGCGATTGCCAGTTTCATCGGCCTGGTTCGTGCTGATCCTCTGGCCGGGGAGAAGATTAATGCCATGACGCTGGAGCATTACCCCGGCATGACAGAAAAAGCCCTCGCCGAGATTGTGGCGCATGCAAAATCACGCTGGGCTTTGCAAGCTGTACGGGTAATACACCGCATCGGCCGACTGTTGCCGGGTGAGCAAATTGTTCTGGTGGTGGTTGCCGCATCGCATCGCGGGTCGGCTTTTACTGCTTGTGAATTCATCATGGATTTTTTGAAAACCCGCGCGCCATTCTGGAAAAA
>JAYTIQ010000131.1:0-7927 GCA_043731705.1 Rugosibacter sp. | reverse complement strand
ATTAACTCCGTTATCAATGCTGCGCCATCATGTTTTATCCATGAGGCGCCAATCAATAACAACAAAGCTCCTTGCAATAGACTAGACACATTGGTGCTTAGGACAATACAGACCGCAACAAGATGTGCAAGCCAGACCATGCGACTCAAAAAACGAGATGGCCTGACATAAATAGAACGCTTTGCGACAGGCCTCATCGCAATGGCTGGTTAAATCTTGCGAAAAATCAGCGTGCCGTTAGTGCCGCCAAAGCCAAAATTATTCTTCATCGCGACATCAATTTTCATCGGTCGTGCGATATTGGCACAGTAGTCGAGATCGCATTCAGGATCTTGATCGAAAATATTGATCGTCGGCGGACTGATCTGATGATGAATCGCCAACACAGTGAAAATTGACTCAATCCCGCCGGCCCCACCGAGCAAATGCCCGGTCATTGATTTAGTGGAATTAACCACTAACTGCTTGGCGACATCATGACCAAAAGCCAATTTAATGGCTTCTGTTTCATTTTTATCGCCCAGTGGTGTTGAAGTGCCATGAGCATTCAAATATTGTACATTGTCAGCATTAACGCCCGCGTTCTTCAAAGCATTTTGCATGCTGCGTCTAGGCCCATCGGTGTCAGGTGCGGTCATGTGAAAGGCATCTGCGGCCATGCCAAAACCCGTGAGCTCAGCATAAATTTTCGCGCCACGTCGCTTGGCATGTTCATATTCTTCTAGCACCATGACGCCCGCGCCTTCGCCCAGCACAAATCCATCGCGCTCTTTATCCCACGGGCGGCTTGCTGTCGCCGGATCATCATTCCGGGTTGAAAGCGCTTTGGCTGAGGCAAAACCACCAATCGCCAGCGGCGTAACAGAAGCTTCTGAGCCACCACACACCATCACATCGGCATCGCCATATTCAATCATGCGTGCAGATAAGCCAATGGCATGCAACCCCGTGCTGCAGGCTGTCACAACAGAAATATTCGGCCCCTTCATTCCATACATGATCGACAGATTGCCAGAGATCATGTTGATAATGGTGCTAGGAATAAAGAAAGGTGAAATTTTTCGTGGCCCACCAGCCAAAAAATCATTATGGGTTTCTTCAATCATTGGCAAACCACCAATGCCTGAGCCGATATTGACGCCAATGCGATCCGCATTTTCATCGGTGACTTCAATCCCGGAATCACGCACTGCCTGAATACCAGCCGCCATACCGTAATGGATAAATGTATCCATTCGGCGTGCTTCCTTGACGGATAGATAGGTAGTGACATCAAAACCTTTTACTTCGCCCGCAATACGCACCGATATGGCTGATGCGTCAAATCGCGTAATCGGTCCGATGCCACTTTTCCCGGCAATAATATTGTCCCAAGCCTCAGGAACAGAGTTACCCACGGGAGAGACAAGACCCAGACCGGTAACAACTACGCGACGCCGTGAATTAGCTGGCGCAAGTGACACATCTGGCACGAGTGACTCCCGAAATGAAAAGTAATGTAATGGTGGGATGAAACTTGTTTTATTTTTTTAGATTGGAATTGACGTAGTCAATGGCCTGTTGAACGCTGGTGATTTTTTCTGCATCTTCATCCGGGATCTCACACTCGAACTCTTCTTCTAGCGCCATGACCAGCTCAACGGTATCCAGAGAGTCAGCACCCAGATCGTCTACAAACGAAGATTCGTTTTTAATGTCGGCTTCATTTACGCCAAGTTGTTCAGCTACGATCTTTTTGACGCGTTGTTCGATGTTATCCATATTGAAATTCCTTCCCTGATTTATCGGCTATTAAAAACCCGCCTAGTTTAACAAAAAGAACTGACTTCTTTGAAGAAATCAGGCCATATACATGCCACCATTTACATTGATTGTGCTGCCTGTAATGTATCCGGCATGCGGCGAGGCTAAAAAGGCTACCGTCGCCGCAATTTCTTCCGGTCGTCCAAGACGGCCCAGAGGAATTTTGTTGAGTAAGGCATCCCGCTGCGCTTCGGGCAGCGCACGTGTCATATCAGTATCAATAAACCCTGGTGCAATGCAATTAACCGTGATATTACGACTCCCCAGTTCATATGCTAACGCGCGACTCATGCCTGCCACGCCAGCTTTGGCTGCCGCGTAGTTTGCCTGACCCGGATTGCCCGCTTCGCCCACAACGGATGTAATGTTAATGATGCGACCAAATCGCGCTTTCATCATGCCGCGCATGACAAGCTTCGAGAGACGAAATACTGCTTTAAGATTTGTTTCCATGACTTCATCCCACTCGTCCTCTTTCATGCGTAGAGCGAGATTGTCGCGAGTGATTCCGGCATTATTGACGAGCACGGAAACCGCACCAAACTTAGCTTCAATCTCGCCTAGCAGCGCTTCGCATAGTGCGACATCTGTCACATTGGCAACAGCACCCCAGCCGATAATGTTGGCTGCATCAAGTGTTTTCTGAATCGTCGCCGCACCAGTAGCAGACGTCGCCGTACCGATCACTGTTGCCCCATGTGCGCCAAGCGCTAATGCGATCGCCTGCCCTAAGCCGCGCGACGCCCCGGTGACTAATACAACCTGCCCTTGCAAATCATTCATGCTCTACCTCAGTGAATACCCAGTAATGTTAATGCGGCGTCCATCCCGGCACTATCTGCCATAGCTACCCCCGTGAGACTTTCATCGCAACGCTTGGCCAAACCTGATAACACTTTGCCCGGACCACACTCAATCACATGCGTGATCCCCATTTTTCGCATTGCCTGCATGGTCTCAACCCAGCGCACAGGCGAGGCCGCTTGGTGCACGAGTGCTTCTTTAATGGCTTCTGGATCGGTTAGCTGGGTAACGTCGACGTTATTTAGCACAGGGATTTGCGGAATCAAAAAGCTCATCTGCGCTAAACGCACACGCAATTTTTCAGCAGCTGGCAACATTAAGCTGCAATGGAAAGGTGCAGAAACAGGCAGCATCACCGCCCGTTTTGCGCCTTTGGCCTTTACCGCCTCGGCTGCCCGCTCAACGGCAGCCTTATGCCCCGCGATGACCGTTTGTTTGGGCTCGTTAAAATTAACCGCCTGAACAACCTGGCCTTGTGCCGACTCAGCGCAAGCCGCAATCACTGTCGCCGCATCCAGACCAAGTATGGCCGCCATTGCACCCTCCCCGGCAGCTACGGCTTCTTGCATTGCGCGTGCACGCAACTCAACCAATGGCACGGCATCCTTGAGCGAAATAACACCCGCTGCCACTAGCGCAGAATATTCACCCAGACTATGACCTGCCATAACAGCAGGGTACTCGCCGCCTTTTTCCAGCCACAAACGGTAGGTTGCTACCCCGGCAGTGAGCATTAATGGCTGTGTATTTACGGTCTGATTTAAAGCCTCCGTCGGGCCCTCGGCGGCCAACTGCCAAAGATCGCGGCCCAGTGCAGTCGAAGCCTCATCGAATGTAGTCCGTACTATGCTGGCATCACCGTAATGCGCCATCATGCCTAGTGATTGCGAGCCCTGACCAGGAAAAACAAGTGCAAACTTCATTATGATGATCTCGAATACTTAGAATTTAGAATGTAAGGAGTACCGCACCCCAGGTAAAGCCGCCACCTACACCTTCCAGCAGCAGGTTTTGACCTGGTTGTACGCGCCCTTGACGTACCGCTTCGTCGAGCGCTAAGGGAATAGATGCTGCGGAGGTATTACCGTGGTGATCAACTGTCACAATACATTTTTCACTGGGCAACCCTAATTTTTTTGCAGTGGATTGCAATATCCGCACATTCGCCTGATGTGGAATGAGCCAGTCAAGCTGATCAACTGTCAAGCCTGCTGTCTGTAAAACCTCGTGGGCCACCTCGGTCAGTACCTTAACTGCAAATTTGAATACCGCCTGACCATCCATACGCAAAAATGGATCGCCGGTTACCTGACCGCCACAGACTTGGCCTGGGACGGACAGCATGTCTGCATGACTACCATCTGCATGCAGCGCTGTAGCTAAAACCCCGGGACTGTTCGCTGCTTCAAGTACGACCGCACCCGCACCATCACCGAATAAAACACAAGTTCCGCGATCCGACCAATCCATAATGCGCGAGAAAACTTCGCTACCCACGATCAAAGCACATTGATGCGAGCCGGATCGAATAAATTTTTCTGCCACGCTCAATGCATAAACAAAACCGCTGCAGACTGCTTGCACATCGAATGCAGGGGCGCCATTGGTGATACCCAGCTTCTTCTGCAATAAAGCAGCTGTACTGGGAAAAATATAGTCTGGAGTTGATGTTGCCACGATGATTAAATCAACGTCATTCGCTGAGCGTCCTGCAGCAGCAAGCGCCCGTTGGCAAGCATGAAAGGCCAGATCGCTACTGGTTTCGCCAACTGCAGCGATATGCCGGGCGCGAATGCCTGTGCGCTCGGATATCCAGTCATCGGACGAATCCAGCGCGTGCAAAGCAATTAGCGCTTGATTGCTGACGGGTTGGCCAGGCAAATAGCTGCCTGTGCCTGTAATACGCGTAGAGATCATTGCTGTAAACCTTTAAACGGCGAACGATTAATCACGCTGAAAATTAATCGCAAAGAGTCGGCGCTGGTGATACGGCGGCCATGCGCGCAGCAATTTTATCCGGTAGCTGTTGGCGAGCAGCCTCTGCTGCTCGCGTCAAGGCAGATAGAAATGCCAACTGATCAGCAGACCCATGACTTTTAACCACGATACCTTTAAGCCCCAATAAACTTGCGCCATTGTAACGACGATGATCAAAGCGACGACGAAAAGATTTCAGCACCGGCATGGCAATTAAAGCGGCCAACCGAGTGAAAATCGAGCGCGAAAACTCTTCTTTAAGGCCACTGGAAATCATTTGCGCCAAACCCTCAGAAGCTTTTAAGGTCACATTACCGACAAAGCCATCGCACACGACGACATCGGTCGTGCCATTGAAAATGTCATTGCCCTCAACGTTGCCAAAAAAATTCAAATCGCTTTGTCGCAATAACTCACCGGCGCGCTTAACGATATCATTACCTTTCATGTCTTCTTCGCCAATATTAAGTAGCCCAACGCTCGGGCGCTCTTTGTGTTCAAGCGCGGAAGCCAGCATGGCACCCATGATGCCAAACTGCAGCAAATGCTCAGCACTGCAGTCGACATTTGCACCCAGATCAAGCACATAAGTTGCACCACGCCGAGAAGGCAACACAGTGCAAATCGCTGGCCGGTCTATGCCTGGCAAGGTCTTTAGCACAAAGCGCGAGATAGCCATCAATGCGCCGGTGTTTCCGGCTGAAACCGCCGCGTGGGCAACACCCTCTTTAACCAGGTCGATCGCCACGCGCATAGACGAATCTTTTTTGCCACGCAAGGCACTGGCTACAGGTTCGTCCATATCAACGACTTCAGTGGCATTGCGCACTGAAATACGCGCTAGAAACTCTTGCTCAACCGGGGTGATATAAGGACGTAATACCACCTCCTGCCCGACTAAAATAGCGGAACAAGAGGGATTTTTACGCAAAAAATCAAAAGTCGCAGGTAGCGTGACTTGGGGGCCATGATCGCCCCCCATGCAATCAATCGCCAGAGTAATGGCCATTATTCAGGCTTCTCGACGAAAAAACGGCCGGATACGCAGATCGCATCCGGCCGAATTCATCTTGAAAACTTACTCGCCTTTGGCCTTGATGACTTTTTTGCCACGATAAACGCCAGAAGGTGAAATGTGGTGACGCAGATGAACTTCACCTGACGTTGCTTCAACCGCAAGTGCCGGTGCGGTCAGGAAATCATGGGCGCGATGCATGCCACGCTTGGAAGGGGATTTTTTATTCTGCTGAACAGCCATTATTTATTGCTCCTTGTTTCAATGCTTCTTCAAAGCGGCCAACGCCAAAAACGACGTTGATCCGTATTCATTTTCAGCCGCCCCGGTTTCCCCAGGCAACTCACAATACTCATGCCGTGGCGCAAGAGGCAGCGCCAGCAACACTTCGTTTTCTATCAAAACAACAACATCCAATGCTTCGCTTGCCTCGATGGCATCCATCTCATCATCTATCAACTCCTCATCTGGCCAGTCTTCACCCGTGCTGATCAATTGCAACACGCTATTGACCTGTATCGGCAAATGCACACTCGCCAAACAACGCTGACACTGCAATAACAACGTACCAGCAATCACCAACCGTAGCAGCGATTTTCCCTCGTTCTGCGATCCTTCCAAACTAACAGCCAATGAACTGTCCGACTCAAGCAACCGATCTGCCAAATGAGGCAGCCATTTTAAAGGCAAATTACCCTCGATAAAACGACTATTACGTGCGAACTCAATGCTGTTCACCGTGGTTGGCGAAAAAACCTCCTTAACAGGCCGCTTAGATTCTATGGATTCCATAGGCTCCGCATGCGGTATTTGTAAAGAAGTGGTCTCGTGAGGCATAAGGTTTGAATGTTATCATGCCCAGCCTTTGTTTTTCAAGTCTTAAACATGGTTCAGCAGCTCATTCTCGCCTCTACTTCACCCTTTCGCAGCGAACTTTTGCGCCGTTTGCAGTTACCTTTCGATATTGCCGCCCCCGACATCGATGAATCGGCTTTGCCAGACGAGCTTCCCGCTACCACAGCACAGCGTCTTGCCCAGGCCAAGGCGCAAATAATTGCCAAGCAGTTTCCAAATGCCTTGATCATAGGCTCGGACCAGGTAGCCACCTGCGGTGCGCAACGGTTTGGTAAGCCAGGAACAAGGAAAAATGCTCGTAACCAATTAAAGTTAATGAGTGGAAACGAAATCATTTTCCACACAGGACTTTGTATTTTGAATAGTGCTACAGGGCACACGCAAGTTCAATGCATTCCCACATACGTCGGTTTTCGCGATTTAACGGACGTAGAGATTGAAGCTTATCTAGACAAAGAGAATGCACTGAACTGTGCAGGAAGCGCTAAATCAGAAGGGCTAGGGGTCTCTTTATTACGCTATCAACGTGGAGACGACCCCACCGCACTCATTGGCTTGCCGCTCATCGCCCTGTGCGAAATGCTGCGCAGCGCAGGCGCGCAATTACCCTAAGCTGTCCTAGCCATGTCAGGATCTCTTTGGTTATTACCAGTTGCATTGGGCGATACGCCTTGGCAATATTGCTTGCCACCCGCCACCCGTGAAATGGCCTGTCGGCTAACGCACTTCGTTGCTGAAAATGCAAAATCTGCTCGTGCAGAGCTAAAGCGCATGGAACACCCAATCCCCTTGCGTGATTTGACCATTGAACAATTGCCCGAAAATCCTAGCCCTGCTGACATTGATCGGCTTTTAACGCCACTTTATGCAGGGCATGACATCGGGTTAATTTCTGAAGCTGGCTGTCCGGCGGTTGCTGACCCTGGCGCATTGCTGGTTCGGCGTGCGCATGCGCTAGGCTTATGCGTCAAACCGCTGGTTGGCCCTTCATCAATTCTGCTCGCTCTCATGGCGTCAGGGCTAAACGGGCAGCGATTTGCTTTTCATGGCTATCTTCCCGCCAAAGAGCCAGAACGCAGCCAGCGGATTATTGATCTGGAAAAAGAATCCATACGCCTGCAACAAACGCAGATTTTCATTGAAACACCTTATCGAAACCTCGTTCTGTTTAATGCATTAATGGCCAATGCTCGCCCGCAAACACTACTCTGTCTGGCGACAGATCTCACCTTGGAACAGGAATCCGTCACTACACGCTCCATCAGCGGGTGGAAAAAACAAGCTACCCCGCCCATTGATAAACGGCCTACGGTGTTTCTTTTCTTAGCAACGTAGAACCATCTCAAGCCACTTGGCTTGCAAGCCAAAACACGACAAATTATAGCCACCCACAGCGCAAAGCACTGCTAGAATCAACCACCTTGGCTCTACTTCGTACCGGGTGCCCAACCCGCTTTCCGCATGAAACGCAAT
>JAYTIQ010000130.1:0-1603 GCA_043731705.1 Rugosibacter sp. | reverse complement strand
CGCTGGAGGCTTTCCTCAAATAATGCGGCAAAGCTTTCCATGGATGGATTTTCGGCAATAGCAGTAGTTGACATTAGGTTTGGTACCTTACAGGTTTTTGCCACTCACGTGACAGGTTGGTTTTTCTTCGCTGGCTAAATGGTTAGTCTTGCCAGCACGCTGGGATATAACTAGAACACTCTAAAAACAAGGCCTGCACAGCATCTGGCAACTGAGTTACAAATTAGTTAGAAAATTTCACAAGCTTTCTGTAACCAACGTCATCACTGCATCGACCGCTTCTGCAATCCCCATCTGAGTAGTATCAATCAGATGGGAATCTTCACATTGACGAAGAGGCGCTTCACTCCGTTGAGCGTCGCGTTCATCCCGCGTTTGTAAATCCTGCAAAAGGGCAAACATATTAGCAGCTAAGCCCTTTGCGATCAACTGTTTATATCGTCTTTCTGCCCGCACCTCGGCTGAGGCTGTCAGGAACACCTTTACCGTGGCAGCCGGAAAGACTACCGAGCCCATATCGCGACCATCCGCCACCAATCCCGGGAAGCGCCGCCATGCTCGCTGACGCGCCAATAAAGCCGCGCGTACCTCGGCAAGGACCGCCACACGCGAGGCTCCGGCCGAGGCTTCTTCGGTGCGAATCGCCTCGGTAACATCTTCTTCATTCAAGAAAACGCATCCGTTTTCAAACCGCGCAGGCAACGTCGCTGCCAGTGCCGCCACGCTGGGTGCATCATCCAGCGCAACGCCTGCACGAACCGCCGCTAACGCAGTGAGCCGATACAGCGCGCCGCTATCCAGATAGTGATAGCCCAGCTTTGCCGCGACCAATGACGCGACTGTCCCTTTGCCAGAAGCCGAGGGGCCATCAATGGCAATGACAGGTGCCGAGATTTCGGCCAGCGCAGCAAAATAATCCGGAAATGTTTTGCGCACGCAATCTGGATCGTTAATGATAACGGGCACGTGAGCAAAGGCCACGAGTGAAAAACACATCGCCATACGATGATCATCATAGGTATCCACCACCACGTTATGATGAAAACTCAGCACTGGCGAGACGGCGAGCCAATCGCTCCCTTCCTCGATGACGGCACCGAACTTGCGCAATTCAGTCGCCATGGCGGTGATACGGTCGGTTTCCTTTACTCGCCAGGAACCTATGTTGCGCAGCACACAGCGGCCATCGGCAAATAACGCACACACGGCCAGCGTCATGGCTGCATCTGGAATGTGATTGAGATCGAGATCGAACGCCTTGATTTTTTCTGCCGCGCTTGAACCTGCCCTAGCCTCAATAAAATTCTCGCCCCACACGATGCGTGCCCCGAGGGATTCCAGCGCATCAGCAAACCGCACATCGCCTTGAATGCTGTGTTTTCCCACGCCTTCCACTCGCACCGGGCCACCGCCGAGCAAACCGGCCGCAAGAAAATACGATGCGGAAGAGGCATCGCCCTCAACATGCAGAACGCCGGGGCTGCGGTAATGCTGCCCGGCCGGGATGATAAAGCGCTGCCAGCCTTCACGCTGCACCTCGACGCCAAAGCGCGCCATCAAGTTCAGCGTGATCTCGACATAGGGTTGAGAAATCAACTCCGTC
>JAYTIQ010000129.1:0-4587 GCA_043731705.1 Rugosibacter sp. | reverse complement strand
GTGCATGAGCGAGGACAAATCACGACGGCCATGCCGCAAGACATATTGCACCACGGCAGGATCCATGGCCATGCCGCGCAACTGGGCATGTTGCATGAGGGCGGCGGCCTTTTCTTCGTCACTTAACTGTTGCACTTCATAGATCAGCATCTGGCCGATGCGGGTGCGCAAATCCTCACGTAAATGAAGCTGCAAGGGCGGTGCTGTGCCGGACAGCAACAAAGCCAGGCCTAAATAGCGTGCGGCGTTGTAGAGCTGAAACAAGGCGCGCTGCCCCGCTTCATCCAAGGCGTGAATGTCGTCGATGACCAACAGGCTGCCACTGGCCGCCGTCATGCCAGCGCCGACTTTTTCGGCATCTAAAAACACAATGGGGCGCGACGCGCTCGCAGCGTGTGCGGTGGCTTTCAACAAATGGCTTTTGCCACAACCGGATGGCCCCCAGAGGTACACCGCATCAAAGTGATGCTGATCGGTCAGGGTGTGCAGCCGCGCCAGAAGCTCGGCATTGCCGCCCGCGATGAAACTCTCCAGCGTCGGCAATGGCTCCAGCTGCAAATCCAGCAAAAGCTGTTGCTGGGGGCGAACGGGCATGCCTGCACTGGCCGACGCAGTGGTTGGCAAACTGGTTGGCAAACTGGTTGGCAAACCCGGTGTCATATCACGCAAAGCGCTCATGCCGTGTGCTGATAAAACCGGCTGGCCAGATAAGCCGCACGCACTTCGCGCCAGGCCACGGCGAGTATGGCGGATAAAGGCAAGGCCAGCAGGATGCCAAAAAAACCAAACAGCTGACCGAACGCCAGGAGGCCGAAAATCACCGCCAAGGGATGTAAACCGATGCGCTCGCCGACCAAATAAGGCGTGAGTAAAAAGCTTTCCAGCAACTGGCCAATGCCGTAAATAATCAGCACGGCGACAATCGGTTGCAGACCGGAAAACTGAATCACGGCCACCAGCAACGCCAAGCCAAAGCCGACCGCAAAACCCAGGTAGGGAATGAAAACCAGCAAGCCGGTCACCATGCCAATAGCAAACGCCGAGGGAATATCTGCCCACCACAGAGCAACACTGTAATACGCTGCCAGAATCAAGATCACCAGCAGCTGCGCGCGCAAGTATTGCGACAGCACCGTATCAATGTCTTTGGCCATGCCAATACATTTTGCTTGCCAGCGGCACGGCACATAACCCGTCCACCGCGCCACCGTGGCATGCCAATCCAACAGCAGATAAAACATCACGACGGGCACGAGCAGCATGGTCATGGCCATGCCAAAAAAAGCCGCGCCACCTGCCGTTGCGGAATTGAAAATGCGCGCCAGCACGGGTTGGATGACATCCCAGTTGCCCGACAAAAGCCGGTTGATATGTGAAGTATCCAAGCGCACAGAAAATCCCAAATGAGCGGAAACCCAAGGCAGCAATCGCTGATTGATTTGTTCAATGGCCGCTGGCAAACGGGTAGTCAGTCGGCTGATCTCATCAACCAGTAAAGGCAAAACAATCAGCACTAACCCGGTTATCAACAACCCAGCGCCGGCCATAACCAGCACCACGGCAACCGCGCGGGGCAATTTGGCACGCTGCCGCCGTTGATCACTTAGCCAGTCGACCATGGGATTCGCGATATACGCCAGAATCCCTGCCATCACAAAGGGCGTCAACATGGGGGACAACAGATAAAGCAAAACGAACAGCGCCAATGCAGCGCCACTCCATAGCAACATCGACAGACGATTGGCTTGCGTAGAAGTCATTTCCGGTAGAATTTGCGCATTCGCATAGTTTTGTTCAGCGCCGATTATCGCGCATCCGCACATCCGCTGCACCCATTCTTCGATTCCAAGGAAAGCCTCTCTTGAGCTCATCAGCCTCCACCCACCCATCTTCCCTCACCTACCGCGACGCTGGCGTCGATATCGACGCAGGTGACGCGCTGGTCGAACGCATCAAACCCGCCGCCAAACGCACCATGCGGCCTGAAGTGCTGGCGGGCATTGGCGGCTTTGGCGCGCTATTTGAAATCTCCAAAAAATACCGCGAACCGGTGCTGGTGTCCGGCACCGATGGCGTGGGCACCAAGCTCAAGCTGGCCTTTCAATGGCAGCGGCATGACACCGTCGGTCAGGATCTAGTCGCCATGAGCGTCAATGACATTCTGGTGCAGGGCGCTGAGCCCTTGTTCTTTCTTGACTACTTTGCCTGCGGCCATCTGGATGTGAATACCGCAGCCACGGTAATTGAAGGCATTGCGCGCGGTTGCGAGCTGGCCGGTTGCGCCTTGATCGGCGGCGAGACGGCCGAGATGCCCAGCATGTATCCCGATGGCGAATATGACCTCGCCGGCTTTGCCGTGGGCGCGGTGGAAAAATCGCAAATCATTGACGGCAAAAAAATTCAGCCGGGCGACGTGGTGCTGGGTCTGGCCTCTTCCGGCGCGCATTCCAATGGTTATTCCCTGATCCGAAAAATCATCGAACGCGCAAACCCTGACCTCCAAATGGACATCGGCGGCGTGCCACTCATGGATGCCGTCATGGCGCCCACGCGTATTTACGTCAAATCTTTGCTCGGCCTGTTGCAAACCCTGGGCGGGCAAGGCGTGAAGGGCATGGCGCACATCACCGGCGGCGGCCTCACGGAAAACATTCCGCGCGTGTTGCCAGAGAATGTCACCGCCATCATTGACCAACAAGCCTGGCCGCAACCCGCGCTGTTTAGCTGGCTGCAACAAGAAGGCCAGGTGGCGGACGCTGAAATGCACCGCGTCTTTAACTGCGGCATTGGCATGGTGGTGATTGTGGCTGAAGTGAATGCCGGTGAAGCGATGCAGTATCTGGCCGCAGCAGGCGAAAAGGTGTTTGCCATTGGTCGCATTGAGGCGCGCCAAGCTGACCAGGCACAAACCATCGTCGCTTAACAAGTAAAACCCTGCATGCAAAAAATGCCGCTGGCAGAAAAGTCTGCCAGCGGCATTTTTGCTTTGAAAGCATGCTTAAAAAACTTAGCCGAACAAGCGATGCACACCGGCTGGCAAGCAGCGATGATATTGGCTGGGCGCATCCACCTGCGCGCCCAGCACAGCCGACGCATGCCAGGGCCAGCGCGGGTTCCACAAAAAGCCGCGGGCAATGGCCACCATGTCGGCCTGGCCTTGGGCAATAATGTCTTCTGCTTGCTGCGGCTCGGTAATCATGCCCACGGCCATGGTTGGCACACCGGTCTCACGCCGGATGCGCTCGGCAAACGGCACTTGAAATCCTGGCGCTAGTGGCACTTGTTGTTGCGGCAACTGCGCACCGGACGAAGTATCTATCCAGTCGCATCCCAAGTGTTTCAAGGCCTGCGAAAAAATCACTGATTGTTCGATATCCCATCCGCCTGCAACCCAATCGGTTGCCGAAAGCCGCACGCCTAATGGTTTATCCGCATGCCAAACCGCGCGCACAGCAGCAAATATTTCCAGCGGCAGGCGCATCCTGTTTTCCAGGCTGCCGCCATATTCATCCGTGCGCTGATTGGCCAGCGGCGTCAAAAACTGATGCATCAAATAACCATGCGCCATGTGCAGTTCCACCGCATCAAAGCCCGCACGATCCGCCCGTTGAGCCGCTGCCACAAACACTGCGGTAATGCGTGTGATTCCGGCTTTATCCAGCGCGACGGGTACATGGTCGCCTTCTTTTTGCGGAATCGCCGAAGGCGCGACTGTCGTCCAAGCGCCTTCTTCAGCCTGCAACGACCTGCCGCCCAGCCAAGGCACCTGACAAGAAGCCTTGCGACCTGCGTGGCCTAATTGAATGGCCAGCGGCATGTTGGAATATTGCCGCACTTTTTTCAAAACCGTCACCAGCGCCACCTCATTTTCATCCGACCCCAGCGCGAGGCAACCCAATGAAATCCGTCCGGCTAGCTCGACACCCGTGGCTTCCACAATCAGCATCCCGGCGCCCGACATGGCCAAGGTGCCCAAGTGCATCGCATGCCAGTCCGTGGCATTGCCATCCACGGCGGAGTATTGGCACATGGGACTAACCACAATACGATTGGGCAGCGTGACTGAACGAAGTGAAAACGGAGTAAATAATTGGCTGGTCATTTTTAAAAAATTATTAACAATAAAAACTGGTGGCATGCATTATCGCAGAGCCTGTTTTATTCGCGGGTGATTGACCACACAGCTTCCCAAGAGAATTTTCCAGAACCGGGCGGCGTATCACCAGAGCCGACTTTTCAAGCACGCTTTTATTCAGCACGCAATGCATCCACGGGATTAAGCTGCGCGGCGCGACGCGCGGGCAGCACACCGGCCGCCAAACCAATAGTGATAGCCAAAAGCTCGGCCAATAATACGAAAAGAAAAGGAGTGTGCACGGGTAGCACTGGCACCGCCAGATGGATCACCTGCGCGATGCCCACGCCCAACACCAATCCAATCAACCCGCCCACCGCAGCAAGCGCCACGGCTTCGCTCAGAAACAAGCCGAGGATAGTTCGCCTGCGTGCGCCAAGCGCCACCAGCAAGCCAATTTCCGCCGTTCGTTCAGTAACCGAAATAGTCATCATCGTCACGATGCCTACCCC
>JAYTIQ010000128.1:0-15424 GCA_043731705.1 Rugosibacter sp. | reverse complement strand
ACGGTGGCGTCCAGTATCGTGCCGACATCCTCCCCCAATGGCAGAGGGAAATCCAATCGGGTGAGGGTTTCTGCCAAAGGTCCTTGCGCTCGCACGCGGCCGTTGTCGATGACCACCAGATAATCTGCCAGTCGCGCCACTTCATCCGCCGCATGGCTGACATACAGCACGGGGATATCGAGGGCGCGATGCAGTTGTTGCAAGTAGGGCATGATTTCCTGTTTGCGCGAGTAATCAAGCGCGGCCAGTGGCTCATCCATCAGTAGCAGGCGCGGGCTTAATGCCAGCGCACGGGCCATGGCGACACGCTGCCGCTCTCCGCCAGAGAGCTTGTCCGGCAACCGATCAAGCAAGGCGTTGATGCCAAGCAGTTCAATGGCATTATCCAGCGCTGTGCTGTTTTTATCGGCCACCCGTTTCACGCCATAGCGCAGATTACCCAGCACAGTCAGATGCGCAAACAGGCTGGCTTCTTGGAACACATAACCCAGCGGGCGCTGATGCACAGGCACGCGGCGGGTATTGTCTTGCCAAACATCGCCATTCACCGACAGTCGTCCTCGCGCCGTTTTTTCAAGTCCGGCAATGCAGCGCAAAAGTGTGGTCTTGCCCGAACCGGAGGGACCAAACAAGGCAGTGATGCCGCGTGCGGGCAAAGCCAGATCAACATCCAGCGAGAAGCCCGGCCAGTTGAGTTGAAATTTCGCCTGAATGCCGCTCATCCCACTCATTTCGTTCATGTGATTCATGCGATGCGCCCTGTTTTTTGCGAGCTGCGCCAACTGTAAAGTGCTAACAAAACGACAAAGGAAAACAGCAGCATCACGGCGGACAGTCGATGCGCTTGCAGGTAATCCAGCGCTTCCACATGGTCATAAATTTGCACCGAAGCCACGCGCGTGATGCCGGGCAAATTGCCGCCGATCATGAGCACCACGCCAAATTCACCCACGGTATGCGCAAAGGTGAGCACCGTTGCGGTGATAAACCCCGGGCGCGCCAAGGGCACGGCGACACTAAAAAATGCATCAAGCGGCGAGGCGCGCAAGGTGGCTGCCACTTCTAGCGGACGTTCGCCCAGCGATTCAAAGGCGGTTTGCAGGGGTTGCACCATAAAGGGCAAGGAGTAACACACCGAAGCCACCACCAAACCCCAAAATGTAAAGGGCAAAGCCGCGATGCCCAGCGCCTGCGTGAATTGCCCCACCACACCCTGCGGCCCCATGGCCAAGAGTAAATAAAATCCCAGCACTGACGGCGGCAGCACCAGCGGCAAGGCGACTACTGCCGTGACTGGGGCTTTCCACCAGGCTTGGCTGCGTGCCAGCCACCAGGCAATGGGGGTGCCAAGCACCAATAAAATCAACGTGACGCACGCTGCCAAGCGGGCCGTCAGCCACAGCGCTTCGAGATCACCCGGGGTCAGAAACATGTCGCCTGATGTCTATTTCACTACCGCTTCGCCAGGTAGCGCAAAGCCATAGCGAACCAGCACAGCACGCGCAAAGGGTGTGCGCAGGTAATCGGCAAAGCGACGCGCCAGTGCATTGTTCGCCGCACGTCGAGTAATGATGAAACCCTGTTCCAGCGGTTGGTGCAACGTGTCGGGTATGAGCCAATAACTGCCTTGCTTGGCGAGCGGCGGACTCAGCGCCAGGGATAAGGCAAGCAGCCCCACTTGCGCATTGCCCGTCTGCACAAATTGCGCGGCCTGCGCGATATTCTCGCCATATACCAGCTTAGGGGCGATCTGTGACCACACGCCCGCCGCGCGCAGCGCTTCTTCTGCCCGCTGGCCATAGGGCGCATGCTGCGGATTGGCGATGGCAATGCGCGTGATTTTCGGGTCCGTCAAGCTGGCCAGCGTCATTTTCTCAGCGGCGGGATACGGACTCCATAACACCAGGCGGCCTACCGCATAGGGCGTGACATCGGATGCCGCAAACCCGTTTTTTACCAATGTGCGCGGCAAGGCGATGTCGGCAGAAAAATAGAGGTCAAACGGTGCGCCCTGCTGAATCTGCGTAAAGAATTTTCCGGAGGAACCATACGTCACTGCCACCTCATCCGTACTAGGGTTCAGCGAGAATGCAACAATTATTTCATCCAGCGCGAATTGGAGATCGGCTGCCGCAGCGATATTTATTTTTTCAGCTTGTGCGGCAAAAGACAGCAGCAAGCACATCCATGCGAAGCGTTTTAATACACCGCCTGATAAACACGGGATACCCATTTTAAAAGCGCTCATCTCACGTCGGCACTATCATCCCGGGAGTGCAAGGGTGTCTGTTAGCGCGACATGTTCTGCGTCATTTTTTTCTTGCTGCTGCAACGCCCACATCTGCGCATACAGCCCGCCTTGATCGAGCAGGGCGCGATGGGTGCCACGTTCAACAATACGCCCCGCCTCCAGCACCAGAATTTCATCGGCATTCATGACAGTGGAGAGCCGATGCGCGATGATCAACGTGGTGCGCCCAAGGGCTGCCAGATCGAGTTCCGCCTGAATGGCTTTTTCAGTTTTCGAATCCAGCGCGGAAGTGGCTTCGTCAAAAATCAGGATGGGTGGATTTTTGAGCAGCGCACGGGCAATCGCCACGCGCTGTTTTTCACCACCCGAAAGTTTCAAGCCGCGTTCGCCGACGCGGGTGTTGTAACCCTCCGGCAGGGATTCAATAAAGTCGTGAATGTGCGCCGCTTGTGCGGCGGCAAGCACTTCGGCGCGCGGGGCATCCGGACGGCCGTACTGGATGTTGTAAAAAATCGTGTCGTTGAACAGCACCGTGTCTTGCGGCACGATGCCGATGGCAGCACGTAACGACACCTGTTGCAAGGCGCGCAGGTCGTTGCCGTTGATTTTGACGCCGCCGGAATTAACGTCGTAAAAACGGAACAACAAACGCGCGAGCGTGGACTTGCCCGAACCGCTATGACCGACGACAGCCACCGTCTTGCCAGCGCCGACTTTTAACGACACATCAAACAGAATTTGCCGCGCCGGGTCGTAATTGAAATTGACATGATCAAATTCAATGGCGCAGGGGGCCATCTTGCCCTCCGCAAACTCGTTAAACAGCGGTCGCGCATCCGGTGCGTCGCGCACTTCGCGGTTGGTGTCGAGCAGAGCGAACATGCGCTCGATATCGGTCAACGCCTGGCGAATCTCGCGATAGAGCACGCCTAGGTGATTCAGCGGCAGGTAGAGCTGAATCAGGAAGGCATTCACCAGCACGATATCGCCCACCGTCATACGCCCGGCAGCCACGCCGTCTGCGGCGCGCCACATCATCAGGCTGACACCCGCAGCAATGATGAGCGACTGGCCGAGATTAAGCCAGGAGAGTGAAATCTGGCTCTTGATTTGCGCGGCTTCCCATTTTTTCAACTGCTCATCGTAACGGGTGCGCTCCCAGGCTTCGTTGTTGAAATACTTCACTGTTTCGAAATTGATCAGGCTATCAACCGCGCGCACATTGGCGGCGGAATCCAGCTCATTCACCGTGCGCCGCAGATGCGTGCGCCAGTTGCTGACCACCACCGTGAAGGTGACATAAGCACCCAACGTGATGAACGTAATGATGCCGAAATCCCACGTATAGCGATAGAGCAAAATGCCCAGCACCAGTGCAATTTCAACGAAGGTCGGCAGGATCGAATACAGCGTGTAGCTGATGAGCGAACTGATCGAACGCGTGCCGCGCTCGACATCGCGCGTGAGTCCTCCGGTTTGGCGCTCCAGATGAAAGCGCAATGAGAGCGCATGCAGATGCTCGAATACTTGCAGGGCGATGGTGCGTACCGCTTGTTGCGTGACGCGGGCGAAAAGAATTTCGCGCAATTCGGAAAACAGCGCGGTAGAAAAGCGCAGCGCGCCATAGGCTGCGAGCAGCCCAACCGGCACCAGCAAAAAAGCCTGTTCGCGTGGCAAGGTAAAAGAATCGATGATGTCTTTGAACACCAGCGGCACCGCGATGTTGGCAAGCTTGGCGATGATCAGGCAGCTCAGCGCAAAAACTACCCGCGCCTTCCATGCCCATAAATAAGGCAGCAAGGTTTTGATCGTCTGCCAGTCGTGGCGAGTGCCGGTCGCGGCGGCAGGCAGTGAAATAGAAGAGGGGCGCATGGGTAACGAGAAAGTAGCCGGAGATGAAACCAGATAAAAACTAAGCGCGAGTGAGTACAGCTACCATCGGCTCCGTTGGTACAAAACGCTTGCTGCCATCGGCATGGAGCGCAACGTATACCAGCTGCGCTTCAGTGACTTTGACGATAACCGGATCTTCGGGATTACGCTCTGCAAACACCTGCACATCCACCGTGATGGAGGTGTGCCCGACGCGAATAATCTGCGTATAAAAGCTCACTTGGTCGCCCACAGAAATCGGCTGTTTGAAGGTGAATGACGCTACCGCCACAGTCGCCACTCGCCCGCGTGCACGGCGTTGCGCGGCAAACCCACCAGCAATATCCACCTGCGCCATCACCCAGCCGCCAAAAATATCGCCGCCGCCATTCACATCGGACGGCATCGGCACTACGCGCAACTCCAGTGCGTCCTGTGGCGAGACAAGTAAACTTTCATTAACCTTTACTGCGTTTGTCATAGTGGTTTCCTTGCGACAGATTTCGGCTATTCATCGAGTCGCCAGTATACAAGCTGGCACCTGGCATATCGCCTCCCGCTCGCACTCCTGCGCGTGCTCCCATTACCTCGCTCAGCGATGCTCAGTCTCTGACAGCGACAACCGTATACCAATAAGTCGGCAAGCCATACGCAAAGTCAATGATGCGCGGTAAAACAATGAGTATCGTAAAAATATTTCATGGCGAGTGTTGGCTAAAAAGTCGGCGCTGGTGACACGCCCCGAAGGAAGTACCCCTGGGGTGCGCCCCGAAGGAAGTACCCCTGGGGTGCGCCCCGCAGGGAGTACCCCAAGGGTACGGCGACCAGGCAATTGGCATGGTGCAACAATGGAGCAGTCACTCAGCGTCGAGATGCTGTGCGCGGTAATTCATTGGCCCCCCCGTGTAAGGCGCGAAGCCGGTACCGAAGATGACGCCAGCATCAGCCAGATCAGCATCCTGCACTACGCCTGCGGCCACGCGTTCGGCGGTGGCAACAAGCAACGGTTTGAGCAGGCGCTGCATCAAGCCCGCAGGAACAATGGTTGCGGGCGTCTTTTGCGCTTGCCCTACGGACCACACATAAAAACCCTGCCCGCTTTTTTTACCCAGATGACCCGCAGCCACTAATTCCCCCAGCTTCTTTGGCTGCATTTCTGCGGTGACCAGTTGTCGACCCACAGCGAGTGCGATATCAAGGCCCACGGTATCGGCCAGTTCAATCGGCCCCATCGGCATGCCAAAGGCCAGTGCAGCAGCATCTAATATTTCTGGCGCAATGCCTTCATCAACACACCGCATGGCTTCGTTAAGATAAGGCGCGAGCACGGCATTGACCAAAAAACCCGGCGCATCCTTCACGGGCAGCGGCAGCTTGTCGATTTGACGCACGAAGGCTGCGGCCTGTTGCGCAGTAACCATTGATGTCGCATCGCTTGCCACCACTTCGACGAGCGGCATCTGCGCCACAGGATTAAAGAAATGTATGCCCGCCAGTCGCCCCGGTTGTTGCAGCGCGCTGGCGATGTCCGCCAGCCGCAAGGATGAGGTGTTGGAAGCCAGCAGCGCCTCCGGTTTGGCATGCCGTTCAATCTCGGCAAACAGTTTTTGCTTGGCTTCCAGATTCTCGAAAATGGCTTCGATAATGACATCAGCCTGGCGCACGCCGTCGCCGTGCGGATCGGCGATCAGCCGGTCAAGCGCAAAATGCGCAGCTGTTTTATCGCGCAGTTTTTTCTCGAACAGCAGCGCTGCACGATTAATGGCCGGGGCGATGCGTTCCACGCTTTGATCCTGCAAGGTAACCGTCAAGCCAGACAAGGCGCACCATGCCGCAATATCGCCACCCATCACGCCGGCGCCGACGACATGCACATGGCGTGGAATAAAACTGGGCGCTTCTTTGCCGAAACCCTTAAGCCGCTCTTGCAAGAAAAATACGCGTAACAGGTTTTTTGTCGTGGGTGAGGTAATCAGCGCATCGAGCGAAGTGGATTTTGTTGCCGGCACGGCCAGTGCATTGCCATCGTAATTGGCCCATATATCGAGAATGGCATACGGCGCGGGATAGTGTTCCGGCCGTGCGCGGCGGGCGACTTGTTTTCTTGCTTGTGCAGCGACGATGCCTTTTAACGGGCCATTCAGCAGACGCTGAAAAAATGACAACGCACGTGGCGGCTGACCGGAATGCACCAGCATGCGCGCAGCATTGTCCATCACGCGCGGCGGCACACAGACGTCCACCAAGCCCATTTTTTGCGCACGGCGTGCGTCGATGCTCTTGCCCGTGAGCATCATGTCCAGCGCAGCAGCAGCGCCGACTTTTTGCGGCAGACGCAACATGCCGCCCCAGCCTGGCACGATACCCAGCATCACTTCCGGCAGCGCAATTTTGGTTGGTGGTTCATCCACCGCGATGCGATAGCGGCAGGCCAGCGCCAGTTCCGTGCCACCACCCAGACAATGACCGCGGATCAACGCCAGCGTCGGGTAGCTGACTGCCGCCAGCCGGTTGTATAAATCCCAGCCGCGCTTGATCAGCGCATGAGCTGCCGCACCTGAATCAAGCCGGGCTAATTCTTCGATGTCCGCTCCGGCGATGAAACCCGCCGCCTTGCCGGATTTGAAAATCAACGCCTTGGGCACTTGGCGATCGCACTCGTCAAGCAGCGTGGCAAGCTCGTCCATCACCTCGGCAGTCAGCACATTGGTGGATGCGTTTTGGCGGTCGAGAATCGCCCAGGCGGTGCCGTCGGCATCGCGTTGCAGTGTCCAGTGCGCAAAGTTCGTTGGCGTATTCATCACAGTGTCTCCACCAAAACTGCGCCACCCTGGCCGCCACCGATGCAAATCGTGGCGATGCCGCGCTTCTTTTTCTCGCGGCGCAAGACATGCAGCAGATGCAGCACGATGCGCGCACCCGATCCGCCCACTGGATGGCCCAGCGCAATGGCCCCGCCATCGACATTGATCCTGCTCTGGTCGATCTGCCCCAGTGCCTGCGGCAAGCCAAGTTCGCCACGGCAATAGCCATCATCATTCCACGCGCGCAAACAGCCCAGCACTTGCGCGGCGAAGGCCTCGTTGATTTCCCATGCATCAATGTCGCTCAGTTGCAAACCGTGACGTTGCAGAATCGGCGTTGAGGCATGCACGGGGCCCAGCCCCATTAGCGCCGGGTCCAGCCCGGCCCATTGGGTATCGACAATGCGGCCTAGGGGTTGCAGTTGCCATTGCTCCACCGCAGCGGCAGAAGCCAGAAGGAGCCACGCCGCACCATCCGTGATTTGCGAGCTGTTGCCTGCGGTGACAGCACCATACGTGCGATCGAAAAAAGGTTTCAGGCGTGCCAGGCTTTCCATGCTCGAATCGCGCCGCAAGCCATCGTCATTTTTATACACCGTGCCATCAGCGCCGACTAATGGGATGATTTCTTCAAGATAACCGGCATCTTGCGCGGCGGCCAGGCGGCGATGACTCTCGACCGAATAGGCGTCCATTTCCTGCCGCGTGATGCCAAACTTCCACGCCAGATTTTCTGCCGTCTGGCCCATCATCAAGCCGACCACCGGGTCGGTCAGGCCGCGCACAAGGCCGATGACAGGCGAGAGCAAAGTGCCCGGCCGCAAGCGGAGAAACAGCTTCAACTTTTCGCCAAAACTGCGCGCAGCAGCCATGTCCGCAAACCACTTGACCATAGGCGCGGAATAAAACAGCGGGGTACGCGACAGCGCATCGACACCACCGGCCAGCACCAGGCTGGCGCGTCCGCGCTGAATGTTGGCGATGGCTGAATCAATCGCCTGCATGCCCGAGGCGCAATTGCGCATCACTGTCCAACCTGGCACCTTGTGGCCGCAACCCAGGCGCAGCGAGATGACGCGGCCGATGTTGGTTTCATCCACGCCAGGGCTGACACAGCCCACAATGACTTCATCCAGCGCATCGGGCGCGAATACCTGCCGCGCCAGCAGCGCACGGCCAGAGAGCGTGGCCAAGTCGGATGCGGAAAATGGCCCCGGCCTGTTGCGCGATTTTAAAAACGGTGTGCGTGCGCCATCGATGATGTAAATCGGTTCGCTTTTTATCTCAGCCATCCTTCATCTCCCGTGGGCGACGCACTCCACAAATGCATCGCTATGAAAAAGCCTGTATGCCCGTTTGCGCGCGGCCCAGAATCAAGGCATGCACATCGTGTGTGCCCTCATACGTATTCACCACTTCCAGATTCACCATGTGGCGTATCACGCCAAATTCATCCGAGATGCCATTGCCGCCCAGCATATCGCGCGCGACGCGGGCGATATCCAGCGCCTTGCCGCACGAATTGCGCTTCATGATTGAGGTGATCTCTGGCGATGCCGTGCCTTCGTCCTTCATGCGACCCAGTCGCAAACAGCCTTGCAAGCCCAGCGTAATCTCGGTTTGCATGTCGGCCAGTTTTTTCTGCACCAGTTGATTCGCCGCTAGCGGGCGGCCGAATTGGTGGCGATCCAGCACATATTGCCGCGCGCGGAACCAGCAATCTTCCGCCGCGCCCAGCGCACCCCAGGCAATGCCGTAGCGCGCCGAATTAAGGCAGGTAAAGGGCCCCTTCAGGCCACTCACATTGAGCTCGTTTTCATCCGGCACGAACACCTCATCCATCACAATCTCGCCCGTGATCGACGAGCGCAACCCAACCTTGCCGTGAATCGCCGGGGCAGACAAACCCTTCATGCCTTTCTCTAAAATGAAGCCGCGAATCATGCCTTCGTCATTCTTCGCCCAAACCACAAATACATCGGCAATCGGCGAGTTGGTGATCCACATCTTTGCGCCCGACAAGCTAAAACCACCCGCCACTTTTTTCGCACGGGTAATCATCGAGCCAGGGTCGGAGCCATGATTCGGCTCGGTCAGGCCAAAGCAACCGATCCATTCGCCACTCGCCAGCTTGGGCAGATATTTTTGTTTTTGCGCTTCGGTGCCGAACTCATTGATCGGTACCATAACGAGGGAGGACTGCACGCTCATCATCGAGCGGTAGCCCGAATCTACGCGCTCGACTTCACGGGCGATCAAGCCATAGCTAACGTAGTTCAGGCTCGCGCCACCATATTCCGTGCCTATCGTGGCACCAAGTAAACCCATCTCGCCCATCTCGCGGAAAATACCGGGATCAGTGGTTTCATTGCGAAAAGCCAACTGGATGCGCGGGGCCAGCTTGCCCTGGCAGTAGTCGCGCGCGGCATCGCGCAGCATGCGCTCGTCCTCGGTCAGTTGTTGCTCCAGCAGCAAGGGGTCGTCCCAGCAAAATTTGGCAGTGCTCATTCGTTAAGCTCTTATCCTGAAAAATTGTTTCATTCTAATCGTTCACTGCCACCGAAAAATTAGATGGAAAATCATCCACGCGAATTACCTTGTCGCGCAAGTCATAACGACGCATAACTAGCGCGACTTCTGCGACGGTTAAAATTCCCGCATGTTGCGCTTGACGCAGACGTTTGCGCTCGTTATTCGCCACGTTGTTCGCCATATCACCAGCGCCGACTTTTCCCGCCGCCTCCACTCGCAAAGCCGTACGCAATTTCGCCTCAGCAGGTTCTGCTGCAAGCGTTGCTTCCAGTGCGAGTTCGATAACACCCACGGCATCGTTTTCATCACGTGGCAAATACATGCCCGCAGTCAGCCGGTCGCGCGTGGTGGAAGGCTCGATCAGGCATTTGGCCACGTCATGCCCCAGCACGTCCGACGGCACCACATACGGACGGCCCAGCGGAAAAATAATCCGCGCCAGAAACCACGCCACAACCTTGTTCGGAAAGTTGGCAAGCACGCCTTCAAACGCATTTTGCGCCTTGAACATTGCATCCCAAATCGCCCAATGCACTAGCGGCGCATCGGCGCTTTGGCGGCCTTCATCCTCGAAACGCTTGAGTGTGGCCGAGACGAGATACATCAGCGACAAAATATCGCCCAGTCGCGCCGAGAGTTTTTCGCGGCGCTTCAAGCCACCGCCTAACACCAGCATGGACACATCGGAAAGAAACGCAAACGCCGCCGAAAACCGCGTGAGCTGCTGGTAGTAGCGCTTTGTCTCGGGTGCAACACTGGCTGGCACGCTCACGAAATGCGATCCAGTGAGCCCCAACCACAACGCGCGCAGTGCATTGCCAATGGCGAAGCCGATGTGACCAACCAGCGCTGCATCGAACGCATGTAAACCAGCCTTGGCATCGGCATGCTGCGCTGCTTGCATCTCGCGCAGCACATACGGATGGCAACGAATCGCGCCCTGGCCGAAGATGATGAGGCTGCGCGTGAGAATGTTTGCACCTTCAACGGTGATGGCGATGGGAATCTGTTGATACGCGCGGCCCATGAAGTTGCTGGGGCCCAGGCAAATGCCCTTGCCGCCGAGGATGTCCATCGCATCATTCACCACCAGACGTGCCCGTTCGGTCACGTGATATTTCACAATGGCCGAGGCAACCGATGGGTGTTCGCCCAGGTCCACCGCGCCTGCGGTCATCATGCGCGCCGCGTCCATCAAATACGTGTTGCCGCCCATGCGCGCCAGCGCTTCTTCAATGCCTTCGAATTTGCCAATCGCCAGGTTGAACTGGCTGCGCACGCGCGCATAGCCGCCTGTGGCACGCACGGCCAGCTTGGCCATGCCGGTGGAAGATGAGGGCAGCGAGATCGAGCGCCCTGCCGCGAGACATTCCATCAGCATGCGCCAGCCTTGGCCTGCCATCTGCGGGCCGCCGATGATCCAGTCAAGTGGCATGAACACATTTTCGCCTGAGTTCGGCCCGTTCTGAAACACCGCATTCAACGGCCAATGACGACGGCCGATAGTCACGCCGGGGTGAGTACTTGGCACCAGCGCGCAGGTAATGCCAATGTCTTCAACCTCGCCCAGCAGATGATCCGGGTCGTGCAGATGAAACGCCAGGCCGAGGAGGGTGCACACCGGCCCCAGCGTGATGTAGCGTTTCTCCCAGGTGACACGCATGCCGAGCACTTGCTGCCCCTGCCACTCGCCTCTGCACACGATGCCAGTATCGGGAATCGACGCCGCATCCGAACCGGCATGTGGATTGGTCAGCGCAAAAGCAGGCACTTCAAGCCCTTTGGCCAGACGCGGCAGATAATGATTTTTCTGCTCATCCGTGCCGTAACGCAGCAGCAATTCGGCCGGGCCCAGTGAATTGGGCACCATCACCGACACGGCAGCGGCAGACGAGCGCGTGGACAATTTTTGCACTACTTGCGAATGCGCATAAGCCGAAAATTCCAGCCCGCCATAGTGGCGCGGAATGATCATGCCAAGAAAACCTTTGTCTTTCACAAACTGCCACGCTGCGGGGGATAAATCATGATGCACCTGCGTCGCTTCCCAATCGTCGGTTAAGCGGCACAACTCAGAACATTCATTATCCAGAAAAGATTGTTCAGCAATGGTCAGTTGCGGGCGCGGATAAGCCAGCAATTTCGCCCAACGCGGCTGGCCTGAAAACAGCTCGCCTTCCCACCACACCGTGCCCGCTGCCAGCGCATCGCTTTCGGTTTGCGACATCGTGGGCAGTACTTTTTTGTACAGCGCAAACACCGGGCCGGAGATCACCAGCCGACGCAGGCCGGGCAAACCAAGCACGGCAATGACGATTACCCCAAAAGAGATCAACAGCAGCCAGAACATGATCTTCTCCTCCAGATCAAGCTCGCCGACAGAAAATCCATCGGCGGCTTTTAAGCCAAGACTGGAGCAGAACTCACTGGCTGTCAAGCAAGCAAAAGGGCGTCAGTCGGTCGCCGTCTCATCAGCGTCAGCGCCGTCAGTCTCTCCAGCACCGGTTTTATCCAAGTCGCGCAAGACGCGAAACAGCTCGCGATAAGCGCGCGGCGGTTTGCTTTGTTGCGCCTCTTTGATTGCATTTCGGCGCAGCTGGCGCAGATGCTGGATGTCGGCTTCAGGATAATCACGGGCGATGTCGCTGCCCACCGCCTCATCTTCCATGAACTGGGTGCGCAGGCGTTCGAGCTGCTGTAATCGCAACGTTGCCGCGCCGGATACACCATTGATTTCATCCATCGCCGCCTGCAAAGGGGCGGTTTCAATCTCGCGCATGATCTTGCCGATATATTGCAATTGTCGGCGCTTGGCTTCATTTTGAGTAAAGCGTTGCGCATCATGGATCGCATCACGCAAGCGCTCAGGCATATCCATTTTTTTCAGCCGGTCTCGCGACAGGCCAACAAGCTCGGCGCCCAGCTTTTGCAGCGCCGTCATCTCGCGTTTGAGCGCCGACTTGCTCGGCCCGAGGTTTTCTTCTTCATCATCGGGCATGCTGTATTTCATGTGTTTTGTTCCGTTTGTTTTATGGGTTCCACGGTTATGATTATAACTTCGTCACTCGTCACGCAAAGGGTTCTCGCATGTCGCACCACTCAGCACCGGATTCCGCCTTTAGTTTTTCGCAAGAAGTCTTACGTGATTTGGCGCAAAGCGTGCTTGATCACGCGAAAAAAAACGGGGCCACCGCGTGTGAAGCCGATGTTTCCGAAGGGTTTGGGCAATCCATCAGTGTGCGCCGGCAAGCAGTTGAAACGATTGAATACAACCGCGATAAAGGTTTAGGTGTCACGGTATATATGGGCCAGCGGCGCGGTCATGCCAGCAGTTCCGATTTTTCCCCTGCGGCGGTGAAAGACACCGTTAACGCCGCGCTCTCTATCGCCCGATTTACGGCAGAAGATGAGTGCGCCGGGCTGCCAGACGCAAAACTTCTGGCAAAAAAATCCATGGATCTCGATCTTTTTCATCCGTGGGCTATCCCGGTCGATGAGGCCATTGCCTTGGCGCAACGCTGTGAACAAGGTGCGTTTGATGTGAGCCCGCAAATCACCAATTCCGAAGGCGCAACGGTGTCTACCCATCAATCCCATTTCATTGCCGCCAACAGCCTGGGCTTTATGGATGGCTTTGCCAGCACGCGGCACTATGTGGCGTGTTCGGTCATTGCAGGCAATGGTGACGATATGCAGCGCGACGACTGGTACACCTCCAGCCGCAATGCGCAGGATTTTTCATCAATTGAACGCATTGGCGATTACGCGGCGCGCCGTGCGCTATCGCGGCTTGGCTCACGCAAGCTATCCACGCGCAAATGTCCGGTGATTTTTGAAGCGCCGCTGGCCACCGGCTTGATCGGCAATCTCACTTATGCGTTATCGGGCGGCGCGCTGTACCGCAAAACATCATTTCTGCAAAACAGCCTGGGGCAGAAAATATTTCCGGAATTTATCAACATCAGCGAACGGCCACACATCAAAGGCGGCATTGCCTCTTCAGCATTTGATGATGATGGCGTCGCCACGCATGATCGCGAACTGATCAAGTCGGGTGAAGTGCAGGGTTATTTGTTGTCCACCTATTCAGCCCGCAAGCTTGGCATGCAAACCACCGGCAACGCAGGCGGCGCGCATAACCTGCGCGTGGCGTCCGGACGGCATGACCTGGCTGGACTATTGCGTGAAATGGGCCGCGGCCTGCTCGTGACCGAGCTCATGGGCCAGGGCGTGAATTACGTGACCGGCGATTATTCGCGCGGCGCAGCAGGCTATTGGGTAGACAACGGAAAAATCGCCTACCCTGTGGCAGAAATCACCATTGCCGGCAATCTGCGCGACATGTTCGCCAATGTAGTCGCCATAGGAAACGATGCCGACACGCGCGGCTCAAAACACGTGGGCTCGATATTGATAGGCCAGATGACGGTGGCAGGCAGCTAACTCACGATTCACTGCCGCGTCATGAAAAGTCGGCGCTGGTGACACGGCGCGAATACTTTATCCAGGGCGGAATAAGCTGCGAACATCATGGGCGTATCATCGCTTTCTGCTTTCTGCTTTCTGCTTTCTGCTTGCCACTTGCCGGTGGCTAGTACGCATATTCCCCCGTAACAGCCACGTTACCCAAGGAGCTTTCTCATGCTACGCAGCCTCATCTTCACAGCATCTACCCTGCTTGCCACTTCTGCATTTGCGCAGGATGCGATCCAGACCGATGGCGATAAATACAAGGTCATTCTGGAGAACGATTGCGTCAGAGTGCTTGACTATCAAGACCGCCCTGGCGAGAAAACACTGCAGCACAAGCATCCCGCGTTTGTGCTCTATGCACTGAGCCCTTTCAAACGCACGCTCACCTTGCCCGATGGGAAAGTGCTCAAGCGTGAGTTCAAAGCAGGGGATGTCATGTGGTCGGAAGCGCAAACCCACATTGGGGAGAATGTCGGCCAGACACCCACGCATGTTTTAATTGTAGAACTCAAGAAACCCAGCGAAACATGCGCTAAATGAGGGTGCCTACCTTTCCAGAGCAGTGATTTCTGTTGCATGCTCAGCACTTGTCCCTCTTTGACTGTGAGGAAAACACCATGAATCAACCACAACCAAAAAATCCCGCCGAAACCTATGAAGACTATTTTGTCCCGGCCATGTTTCTTCCGTGGACTGCCCTCTTGCTTCGCCATGCGGCCCCCCAATCACGGGAGCGGGTGCTTGACGTGGCCTGTGGCACGGGCATTGTCGCGCGCCAGGTAGCGCCCTTGGTTGGCGCAGACGGGCAAGTAGTCGCACTCGACATGAACCCGGCCATGCTGGCCGTAGCTCGCTCCCTTCCCGCCCCCTCGGGCGCGACGATTCAGTGGCAGGAAGGCAATGCCATGGCCTTGCCCTTTCCTGATGGCATCTTCGACATCGTGCTGTGCCAACACGGGTTACAGTTTTTCCCGGATCGTGCCGGTGCTGTGCGCGAGATGCACCGGGTTCTCGCACCCGGTGGCCGGGCGATGGTAATCGTCTTGCAGGCGCTCGCGCGGCATCCTGTTTTTGAAGCCCTGATGAAATCGGTGGCGCATCACTTATCGCTACCGATATCCGCCGTCATGACCCCGTTTGCTTTGTCGGATGCTGACGAATTACGAACTTTGTTTACGGCGGCGGGATTTAAAGCAGTAGACATATTTCCCGAATCAGCCACGGTCCGATTTCCCGAACCAGAACACTTTGTGCCGCTTGCTGTAATCAGCTCAGCAGCAGCAGTGCCAGCCTTTGCTCAACTCGAAGGGCCGCAGCGTGCAGCACTGCTAGAAACTGTACGCGAAGAAATCGAACCAACGATCCGCCAGTATCGTGATGCCGAATCCGTTACTTTTCCAATGTTTGCACATATTGCGGTGGCCATCGCATAACTGTTGCTTTAAGCGCACCAAGGTACTCAGCGTTTATTGCGCCCCGTTTGCATGAACTG
>JAYTIQ010000127.1:0-1910 GCA_043731705.1 Rugosibacter sp. | reverse complement strand
CGGGTATCGGCCGCAAGTTTCAGAAACCGACCATCTTTGAAGCGCATACGGTTTTCGATAATCTTGAACTGGCACTAAAGACTGATAAAAGCGCCTGGCATAGTCTGTTCGCGACAGTGGATGATGCGGTGCGCGACCGCATTAGTGATACCTTGCGCACTATCCGCCTGGACACAGAAGCCGACCGGCCGGCGGGTTTGTTGTCCCATGGACAGAAGCAATGGCTGGAGATTGGCATGTTGCTGATCCAGGAACCCAAGTTGCTGCTGCTGGACGAGCCGGTGGCCGGCATGACGGATGATGAAACCGAGCGTACTGGCGAGTTGTTCAAGTCGCTGGCTGGCAAGCATTCACTGGTGGTGGTCGAGCATGACATGGCGTTTATCGAACAGCTTGGCGGCAAGGTGACTGTGCTGCACGAAGGCTCAGTGCTTGCGGAAGGCAATCTGGCGACTGTGCAAAATGACGAGCGCGTGATCGAAGTTTATTTGGGAAGATAAAGATGTTGATCGTAGACCAGCTTAATCAGTATTACGGCGGTAGCCACATCCTGCGCAATGTCGGCTTTGATGCGCCGCCGGGTAAAGTCACGACTCTGCTTGGGCGCAACGGCGTGGGCAAGACTACGCTGCTCAAATGCCTGATGGGCCTGGTGCCGGCCAGATCAGGCACGATGCGGTTTGAGGAACGTGAAATCACTCGCATGCCCTCTTATGCCCGCGCACGTGCGGGCATTGGCTATGTGCCTCAGGGGCGTGAGATTTTTCCACGCCTGACGGTGGAAGAAAACCTGCTGATGGGGATGGCCGGGTTACCGGGCAAGAGCAAGTTGCCGGAACGGATTTTCGAGCTTTTTCCTGTATTGAAAAGCATGTTGCGCAGGCGCGGTGGTGATCTGTCGGGGGGGCAGCAACAGCAACTGGCGATTGGCCGTGCGCTGGCGATGAATCCACGGCTATTGATTCTGGACGAGCCGACAGAAGGTATTCAGCCATCCATCATCAAGGACATCGAAAAAGCGATTCGCGTGGTGGCTAACAGCAGGACAAAGCTTAAAACGGCTGAGCAGCAAGATGCGCGAGATGAAATCAAGGAGGCCATTCGCAAGGTCGCGGAAACCGGCGAAGTGGCTATTTTGCTGGTTGAACAATATTACGATTTTGCCCTCGCGCTGGCTGATTTTTATCTGGTGATGGAACGCGGCGAGATCATCAAGCGCGGTGCTGGAGCAGACATGGAAAAGGACGGAGTGCGCGAGGCCTTGGCCGTCTGATGTGGACGTTATGACGTTATGATTCGGCAATGCATCCCGCTGAACCCATTACTTCCTGCTGGCTGGCAACCCTTGACCTGGATTTTCAACGGCGAGGTGCGGCGACTGTTTTGGCTAGCCGAAAACACTATGGCCCTTTGCGTGTCCAAAAGTCGCTATATCCCGAAGGGGCGGATATTTGTCATGCCATTGTTTTGCATCCACCCGCGGGCATCGCAGGGGGCGACCGATTGCAAATCTCGTCCACTGTCGGCGCAAATGCGCATGCGTTGCTCACCACGCCCGGTGCGGGTAAATGGTATCGCTCAGGCGGCACTTTTGCCGAGCAGGACGTGAGCATAAAAGTCGGCGCTGGCGGGACGGTGGAATGGTTGCCGCAAGAGAGTATTTTTTTCAATGGTGCGGAGGCCAGCATCCGGACAAAGATCGAACTGGCAAAAGACGCGCGCTTTATCGGTGTCGAGACGCTGTGTTTTGGTCGCCGTGCGAGTGGTGAAACATTCGATAAGGGTAGCTTGCATCTGCATATGGATATCACGCTGGAAGGCAAACCTTTGTGGCGGGAACGCGGATTGATTGAAGGCGGCTCGACATTGATGAGTTCGCCTGTCGGTTTGGCTGGCTACAGTGTTTGCGG
>JAYTIQ010000126.1:0-10805 GCA_043731705.1 Rugosibacter sp. | reverse complement strand
GGCAAGGGTCTGCGCGTGGCATACAACGATCAGGAGGCGCATGAAGGATTTTCATCCTGCGTGACTGAAGCCAGAAATGCATTTGGCGACGACCGTGTGTTCATCGAAAAGTTTATCGAAGAGCCGCGCCACATCGAAATTCAGCTCATCGGTGATGCACACGGCAACATGGTGTATTTATGGGAGCGCGAATGCTCGATTCAGCGTCGCCATCAGAAAGTGATAGAAGAAGCGCCGTCACCCTTCCTCGATGCAGCCACCCGCAAAGCCATGGGCGAGCAAGCAGTCGCGTTGGCCAAAGCGGTGAACTATCAATCGGCGGGCACAGTTGAGTTTGTCGTCGGCGGCAAAGACAAAGGGTTTTATTTCCTCGAAATGAACACCCGCTTGCAAGTGGAACATCCGGTGACGGAGATGATTACCGGCCTGGACCTGGTTGAACTGATGATTCGCGTTGCTGCGGGTGAAAAGCTGCCCATGACGCAGGAGCAGGTCAAACTTGATGGCTGGGCGATGGAATGCCGAATTAACGCCGAAGACCCGTTCCGTGGCTTTCTGCCTTCCACCGGCCGATTGGTGAAATTCATGCCACCGCCTGAAGTCCCGGGTGCTGTGCGTGTTGATACCGGCGTGGCGGAAGGCGGCGAGATTTCGATGTATTACGATTCGATGATTGCCAAGCTGATCGTGCATGCCGACACGCGAGAGGCCGCCATTAGCCGCATGCGCGATGCCCTGAACCGGTTTGTGATTCGTGGCGTCTCGTCCAACATCGCTTTTCAGGCCGCTTTGATGCAGCACCCACGCTTTGTTTCAGGCCACTTCAACACCGGTCTCATTGCCGAAGAATATCCGAACGGATTTGACGCAGCCCATGTACCGCACGACGACCCCGCCATGCTGGTGGCTGTTGCCGCAGCCATGAACCGCCAATTTCTAAAACGTAATGCAACGATTGCCGGCCAAATGCGCGGACACGAGTTTCAGCCAAGCAGCGACTTCGTGGTATTGATCGGCAAGGAAAAATATCAGGTCAAAGTGACGGCCCCCTCCCCGCGCGAAGCGGGCTGGGATGTTCAATTCGCTGGCCAGCACTATGCCGTGCGCTCACACTGGCAATTTGGCAATCCACTTTACCTCGGGGCTATCAATGGCGAGCCGATGTGCATGCAGGTCGAGCGTCGCGGCCTGGTGTATCGCCTGTTCCATTGGGGCGTGCAGGCAGATGTGCAGGTGATGTCGGCGCGCACGGCCGAATTGCATGCGCTGATGCCGGTGAAATCTGCACCCGATATGTCCAAGTTCTTGCTGTCGCCCATGCCCGGGCTGCTCACGCAGATTGCAGTGACAGAAGGGCAGGAGGTCAAAGCAGGTGAAATTCTGGCCAAAATCGAAGCCATGAAAATGGAAAACGTGCTTAAAGCCGAGCGCGATTGCGTGGTGGAAAAATTGCTGGCCAACCCGGGCGAGAGCCTGGCGGTTGATCAGCCGATCATTGCCTTCAAGTAAAAATTCGGCGCTGGTGAGACGGCGCGGGAACTTAAAAACTAGTGCAGTGCTGATCCCTTGTGATCATCGACGCCCTTGTCATGCTTCCCGCGCAGACGCTATACCTCTCGTTTAGCCACTGGGTGGATGTGAAAAATCAGAATGGACAAACACGGTAGTGCGTTTTACAGTGGCACTTCGTGCAAGCAAGATGCGCTGAAATGTGCTGGCAACTGATATAAGCTAAGCTTTTTACTTTAAGAAAATTCAATCAATACACTGATGCTAGACGTTGACCTTCTTGAATGGACATTCGCACCAAGTGACTACTTCGAGCAGGTTATCAAGGTGATACGAGACGACTACAAACTGGTCGTTGGTTCCGGTGTAGCAGAGGCCCGTGTCCCATCCGAGGTATACGATGCAAATCCAGACATCGTGGCAGAAATTCATGCTAGCCTGAAAGCGCGTCTACTTGGAGTTCAGCTTGTCTCATTTCGTCCATTCGACCTGTCGGATGCAAGAAGAACAAGACTGCATGCTGATGGGCGAAAGGACATCTTCATTACCCTGAAAGGTGCCTCGATGACCATCACCGGCGGCACGGTCGACGTTGAAGTCAAGACCAGCAGTGGCGATATTGTCTACAGCTCAAAACAACAACGAACACAGCAGAAACGATCAATCGCCGAATTGGTTGCCAAATACAAATCGACCGACCCTACGCTTGCGCTCCTACTCGACAGCCACAATCATGCTGTTCTCGAGCCACAAAACGAGCTCGTGTCCCTATACGAAATACGTGATGGCATCGCCACTCGGTTTAGTGGAAAGTGGCCCGCTCTGCAACAACTTGAAGTCGATGCAGCAATCTGGAAAAGACTGGGGCAACTCTGCAACGACGAGCCATTGCGGCAAGGGCGTCATCGAGGCAAGTCAGGGACAAACACGCGCGACGCTACCGAGCGCGAATTGCAGGAAGCTCGTGACATCGCGCGAACGTTGCTGGAATCGTATCTGCGTTATCTGGAGCGCAATGCAACCTAGCGCTTGCTAGCAAATAACGTCTGTCTTAAGTCATTGATACGAAAAACCAAGAATAAATCACCGTTTTTGCCGTATCCCCAGCGCCGATCTTTGCTGGGCGTAGCCACCTAACCCGCAATGCGCTCAAACGCGTCGATCACTTCCGGGGGCGCTTGCACCAGCTCAATCAGCACGCCCTCGCCCGCAATCGGAAATTGCTCATTTGCCTTGGGGTGCAAGAAGGTGATGTCGTAGCCTGCTGCGCCTTTGCGGATGCCGCCGGGAGCGAAGCGCACGCCTTGGGCTGTCAGCCATTCAACAGCGCGCGGCAAATCGTCTATCCACAGGCCGATGTGGTTCAGCGGCGGCTCATGCACGGCGGGCTTTTTCGTGACATCCAGCGGCTGCATCAGGTCCACTTCAACCTTGAACGGGCCGCTGCCCAGCACAGCAATATCTTCATCGACGTTCTCGCGCTCGCTGACGAAATTGCCTGTAACCGACAGGCCAAACATGTCGACCCAAAGCCGGGAAAGACGTTGCTTGGAAGGGCCGCCAATGGCGATTTGCTGAATACCAAGTACTTTGAAGGGGCGGGTGGTCATGAGAGCGTTCCTGTGTGCATTGTTTTTTGAGCGCAATAACCCGCGATGAGGGCGAGCAACTGGTCTTCGTTATAGGGCTTGCCCAGATAGTGATTGATTCCCACATCCAAGCCGTGCTGACGATGTTTATCAGCGGTGCGCGAGGTAATCGCAATGAGCGGAATTCCGGACAGACGCGCATCGGCGCGAATGTTTCGCGACAAATCGAAGCCGTCCATACGCGGCATTTCAATATCAATCAGCATCACGTCAGGCATCACTTCACTCAGCTGTTCTAGCGCATCGACGCCATCTTTTGCAGTCACCACACGGTAACCCTGCCGGGCCAGTAAACGACTGGTGACTTTGCGCACCGTGAGCGAATCATCCACCACCATGATTAACGCCTCTTCCGGGTGCGCGAGGGCGTCCTCTTTTATGTCGGCAATATCGATGGGGTGTTCTGCGGCTTGAGCAAGCAGCACGATCGGGTTCACCAGCAACGCCACTTCGCCATCAGCCAGCACGGTGGCGCCAATCAGCCAGGGTATGCGGGCCAGTTGCGGGCCGATGGGTTTGACCACGATTTCCTGGTTTCCCACGAGACCATCAACTTCAAGCGCGATGCGCCCGGTGCCGCTTTTGATTTGCAAGAGCCACGTGCGCTGCGCCGCCACAGGTACGGCATGGCGATCGCCCAAAAGCTGCGGCAGATAGTGCCACGGATAATGCGCACCCTGCCATTCGTTGCCGCTTGCCTGGCGAATGGCCGCAATGACATCAGGCTTGAGCTCATTCACCTGCTCAACCATCACCGAGGGAATAGCATAATGCCGATCACCCATAGCCACCACCACCACCTGCGTCACCGCCATGGTTTGTGGCAGCGTGAGCAAAAATGTCGTGCCTTTACCGACGGTGCTGCGCACATCAATCCGACCACCGAGCGTGGCGGTTTCGTTTTTGACCACGCCCAGGCCTACGCCACGCCCGGACAATGTGGTGACTTCGCTCGCGGTAGAAAACCCGGGGTGAAAAATCAGGGCAGACAATTTCGCTTCGTCAATAGCCGCATTGCCTGTCTCGCTTGGAAGTAAACCCTGTGCAATCGCCTGCTGCTGAATGCGTGCGTAATCAATACCTGCGCCATCATCCGCCAGCCTGATCACAATGTCGTTACCTTCTTGCGCCAACGTCAGGGTGATCTGACCAATCTCTGGCTTGCCGGCGGCTACGCGCTGCGCTTTGGTTTCAATGCCATGCGCAATGCTGTTACGCAGCAGATGTTCTATGGGTCCGGCCATTTTTTCGAGCACAGACCGATCCATTTCGATCTGACCATTGAGAATATCCAGATTCACGCGCTTATCAGCATCTTTGGCCGCTTGTCGCACGACCCGATGCAAGCGTTCCGCCAAACTGTCAAAAGGCATCATGCGTGCGCGCATTAAATGCTGTGAAAGATCACGATTAAGCCGTGCCTGTGCCATCAACGCGGCATTGGCGTGGTCCAGATTGAGTAGTAAATTGTGCTGCACCGTGGCGACGTCATTCACGCTTTCGGCCATCATCCGCGTGACCTCCTGGAAGCGCGTAAAACGGTCAAACTCCAGCGGATCGAACCGTTGCGCATGATCAGCGGCAAGCGCCTGCTGCGATTGCATTTGCGATTCCGCCTGAATTTCCACTTCACGCAGTTGGCCACGCAGACGCAAGACACTTTCGGTGAGATCCAGCAGCGTCGCTTTAAGCTCGCGCAGCTCGCTTTCGATGCGCGTGCGCGCAATGGAAATTTCTCCCGCATCGTTCACCCATTGATCGACCAGATCAGCACGTACGCGCAACACAGACTGGTTGCCGTTTGCAACAAGTGCCGCTTGTGGTACACCGAATGGCGCCGTCGCTTCTTCATTAAATACGGCAGCTTGTCCACTGACATCAGACGAAAAATCCGACGTAAAGTCAGCCACCTTAGCCAGCCCGTCATGACGCAAACCATCCAGCAAACTCGCCGCGTGATCCAGGGAAACTTCCAGCCCGTCAATAATATCTGGCGATACGTGTTTTTTTATCAGCGCGTCTTCGATGCGGGTTTCCATCGTGTGCAGCAAATCGCCACATGCCATAGCCCCGGCCATGCGCGCGCTGCCTTTCAAAGTGTGTAGCGCACGCGCCAGTGCGTGCGTCACATCAACATCACCTGGAGCCGCACGCCAGGCGCGCAAATGCTCACCAATTTCACGCATCAGATCGGTACTCTCATCAAGAAAAATAGCCAGCAGATGACTATCTATTTCTTCTTCGCTTCGCTGAGCCTGCAGATGAGTTTGCGGCTCGCTCAGCACCTGCGCTACTGCTGATGGCTCAGTGCCTGTAGCATCCTGCGCCTTGGGCATCGGCGTCATGGCATTGAGCGTAGCGGCCAGCGCACCTTCTTCTCCGGGCATGCGGCGCTCTGCCACCGCCCCCAACATGCCGGCCAGCGCACCGGCACAGCGAGCAAACACAAAGCGTTGCGTATCACTCGGTGGCGTGGCGAGTTGCTCAAAACGCATGAGCGCATTTTCCAGCGCATGGGCTAAATGGTGAATAGGCAAAAAGCCGGTGGCCGCTGAAATGCTCGCCAGCGTGTGCGCAGCGCGAATTACCTCCGAGCGCGGTACAGTTTCCTGGCCCAGCTGCGCTTGCAGCGTGGCAGAATACCCGCGTGCTTCATTCAAATACAGACTATAGAGTGCGGGCGATACATCAATCGTTCCCACACGCACAGGGGGCAACTCGGGAAAAGCAAATACCTCGGCTGACTCTGTGGCGGCTGGCAAGGCCGTTTGTGCTGTGATGGCTGCCATCGGTTCCGCTGCTTCTGCTGGCGGTAGAGATACCGCCGAGGATGCGGCTTCCGTGATTTTTTCCGGCACGTCAATACCAGGTGCCATTGGACGAATAGGACTAATTGGCGCGGCAAAAGTCGGCGCTGGCGGTACGCCGCCCAGCAGGCTTTCTTGTGCCGCTCCGCCAAGGGCAGTACAGCGCTGCAACAATTCGCTTACCCCCTGCGGCGCACCCGCACTTAAACCCTGCGGGGTAATCCATTGTTGAAACACATTCACTGCGCAGTCGAGCATGGCGAGCAAATCCGGCGTGACGGCACGTGTTTCGTCCAGCCAGCGATTCATCATTTGTTCGACTGCCCAGGCCGTCTCACCCAGATCATGCAGGCCCACCATGCGGCCGCTGCCTTTTAGCGTATGAAAGCCACGCCGTAAAATCACCAAGCACTCTTTATCATCTGGCGTAGCGTGCAAATGGGGCAAATAAGTAGAAAAAGTGACGAGTATGTCGCGCGCCTCTTCAGTAAAAATATGGCGTAGTTCTGCATCGAGTGCATCGACTTCAGCATCCGATAGGGCACCTGATTGTGCAACATCGGGTGCCTGGTTTTCAGTAGCAGTTTGTGCACTGTCTTCTGTAACGATACTTTCGGTTGCCGCACCAAAAAAAGATTCTGGATTCGCTGGCCCCAACGCCAGCTGAGAAACAAAAAAACCGATCGACAACAGTTTTTGCGCGACCCGATCAAAATCTTCTCGCTGAGGAATAAAGTCTGGCCTGGCAAATTGTTCAAACGTTGCGGCACATTCATCAAACACAGCAATAGCGCGGGTTTCATCCAGCGCAACTAACGCATCTTTAATGTGTTGCAGCGGAGCCTGTAACTCATTCAACCGATCTTTCCGTGCAGAATCGCGGAAGAAGCTATCCAGCGCCTGCTCGATGACGCCCAAATTGATATGGATTTCATTGGCGACAGATTCAAGCAACAAACGCCCTGGGGCGCGTTGCGGGATGGCATCAACCAATGCGGTATCGGGCACTTCCAGCATGTCACCAGAAGCGGCTTTTACCAGTCGAGCAACAACCACATTGACCTGTTCGGCAAAGTCAGCGCCCAGCAAAGCAAAATGATCCAGGGCGGACTCTGCCAGATGCAGCACGCTGGTCATTTCTATTGCCAGCGCATCGTTATGCCGCATGGGATTACGGCGCAATAAATCCGCTTGTTCGCAGATCGCGGCCGTCAGCTGCACATACGAAAATTCATGCGTTGCTGCTGCCTCATCGGCAAGCCACGTGACATGCTCATGAAATGGTAGCAACGCAGCAATTGCACCGCCACAAAGCTGAGCCCAGTCTTGCCGCGCAGCGGCAACCAGCTCACGCAAACGACGGATGTGTTCATCTCGTCGCCCAACGGTTACGGGCGCAGTAGGTATCAGGCTTTCCAGCCGGTAAGCGGCCTGCACCACGGCGAGTGCAGCGTGACCGTTGTTTGCCGTAGCGGCCAAATACAGTGCCTCGCGCAAGAAAGGCGCGGGCACTTCAGGCACACCCTCAACCAGTTTTTTGATTTGCGAGGCAAGGCGTAATAAAAAGCGTCTGGCCTCAACCACATCCGGCAAGCCATCCGCACCCAGTGCATCCAGCACACCTAGCGAAACCCACCAATACGCGCGCGCAGCAGGCGTTGTGCGTGTGAGCTCAATCAAGGTCAGCGAGGCTTTCATCTCACTGATACCTTTCGCGTCACCCTTGATCCATTTCAACAAGCCTCGTTCGAACCCCATGCGTGCGGCACGTAAGCGCAATGCCAAAAGCTCGGCTGTCAACGGCTCGGGTTCACGCTCCCGACGCGGGGGGCGCTGTGTCAGATCAGGGAAAAACAACTCGCTGGGGGCGGGCTCTGGCAAGCCTTGTTGCACGAACAATGCGCAATAGCCAGGAAACAGCTTTAGCGATTGATGCGCGCCGCCCGCCATCAACTCATCAAGATAAAGGCTCAGCGCAGCAATACTTTCTTGTATCACCCGCACAGCTGCTGGGGTATCCGCTACCTTCTTGTCACTAACTGCCTGCAGTAATTCCTCAATGGCCCGTGAAAACTCAGTCACGCCATCCAGTCCGACAATGGCCAATGCTCCATGCGCTTGATGCAGGCTGGCAAAGGCTTTCTTTAAAAGCGCGTCTTCCGGATGCGTTGCATAGGCGATGAGCTCGGTCTTGGTCAGATCGAGCGCCAGCTCAATTTCGCCTTTCACCCAGGAAAGCGGTCCGATATCTAATGCTGTGGCCATGAGAGTTTACCTATACTTTGAACCCGGCAACCGAGCCCTTCAACTCAACTGCTAATTGCGCTAATTCGGATACCGCCAACGCGGTTTGCTGCGTACGCGTGGTGGTCTGATCGGTAATTTCGAGAATATGCTGCATCGATGTTGCCACCTGAGTTGCACTTTTTGCTTGTGATTGGGTTGCCAGGGCAATGACCTCAACTCGTTGCGCAAGATCTTGCGAGACGGTAGAAATTTCGGCCAGCGATTGGCCGGCTGCATCAGACAACCTTGCCCCGGCAACCACGCCTTGGGTTGAATATTCCATGGCAGCCACCGCATCATGAGTATCCGCCTGAATCGTCTTGACCAATGCAGAAATTTGCTTGGTTGCTTCGCCCGAGCGCTCCGCCAAACGCTGCACCTCTTCGGCGACAACCGAAAAGCCACGCCCGGCTTCCCCTGCGGAGGCTGCCTGAATGGCGGCATTCAAAGCCAGCACATTGGTCTGCTCGGTAATATCCGAAATCAGTTCAACGATCTCGCTAATCTCCTGAGATGACTCACCCAGCCGTTTGATCCGTTTGGCGGTCTCTTGTATCTGGCCACGTATGTCGTTCATACCGGTAATCGAATCCGCCACAGCCTGCGCGCCTTTTTGCGCAACAGCAACTGAAATACGAGCCACATCGGCTGATTCCTGCGCAGAGGACAAAACGCCTTCCATGGAATGGACGGTGGCCATTACCACTGCGCTGGCATGCCGAATTTCCGTCGCTTGCGCATTAGTTGCCACCAACAACTCGCGAGAAATATTCTGTGCCACATCTGTCGTACGCGTCACCCGTTCGGAAGCATCATTTAGTCGGCGCACCAAAACAGCCAGTTCTTCAATGGCAAAGTTTACTGAGTCGGCAATCGCACCAGTCATATCTTCATTAACCGTGGTACGCACAGTCAAGTCACCATCGGCCAAATCGCTCATTTCATTGAGCAACAGCAAAATAGCGTTTTGCGTTTGCTCTTGCTCGGCTTCTGCAATACGCCGCTTGCGGTCCGCGTCGACACGGCGACGCGCACTATCACGTTGATAAAGCCGGACCATCAACAACAGAGCCAGTAGCGCCAGTGAACCCAACACAGCCGCAGCCAGAATCATGAGCTTGGGGGTAGTGTATTCGCGCTGGTAAGCGGATAGCAATTCATCGACTGACACGTCCAATGTACTCACCCGTTGTTTAATCCCGACACCTGCAAGGTGAGCCTCGCGCAAGGGTTTCAGGTCAATCGGCAACATGCTGCTTTGTATTTGCAGCACATTTAACTGAGCTGACAGCAACCCATCACCTGGTGACAACTCTCGTGCGGCTTTAATTTCAGTGCTTAAATCAGACAATAAATTCTCATCAAAATCTGTCGCCAGAGGCCACCGTGCAAGGGTGTACAGAATATGTCCCGTCAGCCCCGGCAAGCGTCCGCCAACAGCCTCGGCTTCGAGCATCATCGCCGGTCCTTGAGACAGTGAATCATTCAGCATATCGCCCATCAAGTCCATGGTTTTTTGTTGCGCTAACAATGCTGCAATCAAGGTATCGTGCTCATGCCAGTGCTGGCGCAAAGCATCCAGCGAGGCCTCGGCGAGGCCACTGGTAGGCGGCACCAATACCCCATCAAATTCGCCACCTTGAGTTACCTTATCCAGCAGTAAATTAAATTCCTGGCGCGTCGCGTTTAGCTCGGTAAACCCACCGGGTTCGCCACGCAATGCATTTTGTGCGGCCTTGGGAATTTTCTGCACCAAGGGGCGAAAATGGCTGGCAACCGCAGCGTAGGATGTACTTCGCACCCCATTTTGAATATGCACATACATCAGTGCGATTGTGAGCAAAACACACACAACAAACAACATGCCCAGAATACGAAACTGGGTATCCAGCGCCAGCCTGCTCAACGCCTGCGCTATCGGTGAGCTTGCCTTTGCAGCTGCAGACTTGCGTGACTTACTGGATAAAGCGCTCACATTAGATGTCATTAAAAATGATTTTCCTGTTCCCTGCCAGGCTTATCGCGCAACATCCAGAAAATCTGGCGTGGCAAGCAATGCAGCAATATCAAGACATGTCCAGCAAGCATTAGTAGATGCATCTTGCAAGCATATCCCCTGCCAAGCTGGCGTCTCAGCAGCGCCATCCAGCAACGGACTCTTAAATCCGCCACGGGACAGGGCTTTTCCCACAACTTGCAAATCGTCTCGCGCACGCAACCCCCACGCGCGCTGTACCAGCAATGCGCTACGCAGTCCCTCGCGCGCACCCATGAGCAGCAAACGGGTTTGCGCTGTCCGTGGCGTTGGCTCGCCACCACGCCAGAGCGCAAAATCCACAATACTGAACAGCGTGCCGCGAATGTTAGCTACACCCGCAAACCACGGCTGAGTCAGCGGTACTGACGTCAACGTGGGTAGTGGCAGAACCTCGCCGGATTCGGCCAGATTAACCAGCCAGCGACAACCTCCGGGCAAATCTCCAGTGCCGGATTCAATATCCAGCCACGATGCCCGGGCCTCGCTTGGGTTGGGTGGCGAACCTTGCTCACTCAT
>JAYTIQ010000125.1:0-4894 GCA_043731705.1 Rugosibacter sp. | reverse complement strand
GGCATGTGCGGTTAATCCGGCGGCCGTGAGCTGCGCTGAAAATTCGGCGCTGGTGATACGCCCCGAAGGAAGTACCCTTGGGGTGCGGCGCAGATTGACTCGCAAGGTCATGGGCGGATGCGTATTGCTGGCCGCAAGAATAGCTTGCCAGTGGTGCGGATGATCTTTTTTCAGCCGCGTGATCCACCAGGCCGGATGCTGATAGTGCGCTACGGGGTTTTCTTTAGCGCGCGCTAACAGCTCGTCTTGACGGCGCAAAAAGTTGCGCAGCACGCCATTGACCAAGCCTTTGAAATTGCCTGCGGCCAAATGCGATGCTGCAGTAACGGCTTGATCCACAATCGCGTAGGCATGTTCCGGGCGAGTTTCCAGACGATTGAGCGTGATCAGCAACAAGCAGCGCACGTGTACATCGGTCAAGGGTTTGGCCATTAGTTGCGCGAGCAGAAAATCCCCCCGGCCGAAGCTGCGCAAGGTGGAATAAGCCAAATCCATCACTGCCGCACGCAGGGATCCGGTGGGTGGTGTTGCGGAAAGTGCGGCTTCGGCCAGTGCAGCATCCAGCGTGCGGCCGGAAATGACAGCGGCCAAAAGGTTAGTCGCGCCAAGCAGAGCAGCTGCAAGGGGGGCGGAGCGGGAAGGTTGATCAGTCATGACGGCAGTCTACCGTGGCAGGCTGCCGTCGTGGTTTTCTTTGCGTTATGAAAGCCTTGCATCCCTACCCATATAGGCCGCAACGACTGTAGTAATTACAATCGCTACAACATCAGGGCATGCAAGCGCGCAACGCGCTCTTCGGTGCTGGGATGGGTTGAAAACAGGCCGCGCAGGCCGCCGCCGGAAAGCGGATTCATGATCATCATTTGCGCAGTTTCGGGGTGTGCATCCGCCGTTGCCATTGGGATGCCACGCGCGTAAGCATCGATTTTTGTCAGCGCATCGGCGAGAGCCAAGGGCTCGCCGGAAATTTCAGCACCGCCACGGTCGGCCTCAAACTCACGCGCACGTGAAATCGCCATTTGAATCAGGCTGGCCGCCAAGGGGGCGAGAATCATCACCAAAATGCCGACCAGCGGATTCGTCGAACGCCCCGAAGAATCGCGGTTGCCGAAGAACATCGCAAAGTTGGCCAACATCGAAATCGCGCCTGCCATCGTGGCGCTGATCGTGGAAATCAAAATATCGCGGTGCTTCACATGCGTCAGCTCATGCGCCATGACGCCACGCAGCTCGCGTGCGGAGAGCATCTGCACTATGCCCGTAGTCGCGGCAACGGCAGCGTGTTCAGGATTGCGCCCCGTGGCAAAGGCGTTCGGCTGAGCCTCGTCAATCAGGTAGACCCGCGGCATAGGCAATTGGGCGCGCACTGCGAGTTCTTTCACCATGTTGTACAAATAAGGCGAGCTGGCTTCATCAACCTCCTGCGCGTTATACATGCGCAGCACCATTTTGTCGGAGAACCAGTAGGCAAAGATATTCATCGCGCCACCCAGCAACAATGCCAGCAGCATGCCCTGCGCGCCACCTAGCGCTGCGCCAATGGCACCGAACAGCGCCACGATGCCCGCCATGAGAATCGATGTTTTCAACCAGTTGCCGAACATGTAATACTCCTGTAGTCAAAGGGGTTGCAGCTTGGCATGCGATCCATGAACGTAAGCGCTCATGGAGGCATGACGGATGCTGATTGTATTGCTCAACATTGGATTAGTGCGGGTAGAAAAAATTCAACCTTCAGCACATTATATTTTTGCGCTACATTAGCGCTACCATTGCATCGCGGAAGGTGAAAAATTATGGTCTGCGTGGTGGGGGAGCCCTATTTTTTAACTATTACAACCTCAAGGAGAATCGTCTGATGTCTATCATTTTTCAATCGTTGGGCCGGACAGTGATTGCCGGTATCGTGATACTCGCGCTGTTGCTGGTTTTTGCAGGCACTGGGCTGACTAATGGCATGGCACATGCTATCGGCCTGCGCTGGCTGCATGTAGGCAGCGGCGTCATGTGGATTGGTTTGCTGTGGTATTTCAACTTCGTGCAAATCCCGTCCATGCCAAAAATCCCGGACGAGCAAAAACCTGCGATCAGCAAAGTCATCGCCCCCACCGCACTATTCTGGTTCCGTTGGTCTGCACTGGCTACTGTGGTGACTGGTCTGCTGGTTGCCTGGAATGCGCATTACCTGGTGCAAGCCCTGACGTTAACCGACCCGGCGCGCACGATCGGCATTGGCATGTGGCTGGCACTGGTGATGGCGTTCAACGTCTGGTTCATCATCTGGCCGAACCAGAAAAAAGCGCTGGGCATTGTGGTGGTCGAAGCCGCTGAAAAAGCCAAGGCAGCCCGCATGGCCATGCTGACGTCACGCTTTAACACCATGCTCTCTATCGCCATGTTGTACTGCATGGTCGCTCAGCAAAACGGCGGCCTGTAAAACATCTACGTCTGCATTGGCATGAAAAAGGGCGCGAAAAATTTCGCGCCCTTTTTCATGGAATGGACGGTATTCATCCTTTAGAAAATAGGGATGGAAGCTTTTTGGGTGAGTTGATACGTAGCTGCTTATTCGCATTAAGCCAGCCAAACACAACGGTAATGCTTTAGTTGATACGCCAAATTTACTGCACGGGATTTCCCCGATATGATGGTTCGCCTTGATTCACTTTCAACGCAAGAGCGTGAGCTTGGCTTGATACTTATTAGCCTGCTAAAGGCTGACCAGTCTAGTCAGAATTCAGGAGAATATTATGCACGCATGGCAAATGCAAGAAGCAAAAGCGCGCCTATCCGAAGTGGTCAAACTCGCCGAAAGCGAGGGGCCGCAAGACATTACGCTGCACGGACGGTCAGTAGCCGTGGTGCTGTCAAGGGCAGCCTTTGAGCGCCTTTCAGGTAGCGGCCATTCGCTCGTGGATTTCATGCGCCGATCGCCGCTCTACGGACTCGAAGAAATCGAGTTTGAGCGCGACAGAAGTGCCGCGCGTGAGGTGACGCTTTGAGTTATCTGCTCGACACCAACGTGCGCTCGGAGCTGCGCCGCAAAGCGCCCAACGCGGGTGTCGTCGCGTGGTTTGCCCGGCGCCCGGCCTCAACCTTGTTTCTCAGTGTGTTGACTCTGGGCGAGTTGCGCAAGGGCATCGAAGGGTTGGCAGATACAGATCGCCGGGCCGCGCTGCTTGATTGGCTCGAAGCGGAACTGCCGATCTTCTTCACCGGCCGGATTCTCTCGGTCGATGCGCAGGTGGCCGACCGTTGGGGACGCTTGGTGGCAACAACAAGTCGCCCGCTTCCCGCTATCGACAGCCTGTTGGCGGCGACCGCCGCACATCACGGCCTGAGCCTGGTCACCCGCAACGTGCGCGACTTCGCCGATCTTGGGCTGGAAGTTATCAATCCGTGGAGTGATTGAGGGCGCTTCGGCGTAGTGAGCTGATTTTTCCCGTTTGTGAAATGGTAGGTGACGTAAAAAGTCGGCACTGGTGGGACGGCAGGGAAACACAAAAAGAATGCTTACTCTGACCCCGGAGATTTATCCTGACCCCGGAGATTTATCATATTGCATATTGCAAGCGGCACTTATCGAAAATCTTCGGCAAGCCAAGTGCCGAAGATTTATGGCGATTTAGTTGCAGGTGGTTTGAATTGTGCCCAAAACTGCACGTGAGGTGCAGTTCGTCCGAGTTGGTGCGACAAATTGAGGCTGAATAGATTTATTTGCTTGTGTTTGCATTGCTTGAGCTTTTTGCTGTTCAGCAGCAACACGTTGCGCCTCTAAAGCAAACATCCTATCTTTTTCTACTTGCAGTGCTTCGGCCTCTGTTCGATCTTTGTTTTGGGCTGCTGTCGTCTCGTATAGTTTTTGGAGGGTTTCCAGGCCTAGAGCTTTTCGTTTTGAAGAGTATTCACCATAGGTTAAATCTCCTTTGTAAAGCGCGAGAATAAGTTCATTAGCTTTCTCCAGCTGAAATTGTTGTATTGGGCCGTTCTTATCCGATGGGAAAAAGGAAAATTCGATCTTCATGAGATTTGCACAAATGTCACGTTTGGCTGCCCACAATGCGATTATGGGTTTTTCTGTCAGGGTCGGTTTAGATTCGTCGGCTAGCATTATTAGCGATACAGCATCTGTACTGCTTAGTGCTACCTTCTTTGAGAGAGGCTCTAGTTCTGGGTCGCCCGCCAGTTTTTTATAGCACTCAACAGCTTGGTGCTGAAGTGTCCGATAGGCTTCAGGATTGTTTGCTATCGCGACGCCACGCTGGGCCACTGTCTGCTTTCCAATCTGATCTATTAGTGATCGGATATGTCGGTTACCGTCGCCAAGATTTGTCTTTACGGAGAACATCAGCTGATACGCGTTAGCTTCGGTTGCATCACCATTAACCATCGGTCGCAAAGCAACACCTAGCCCACTTTGCCCGGTGAAAAAACTGCGGAATGCAACCCAATAGCCGATTGCACCATTCCAATTGCTAATTTGTCCGTCAGAAAATTCGGTTTCTATTGCTTTTCTAACAACGGAAAGAACGTCCTCTCTTGAACCAGTTAGAACTATAGAAAGTCCGTCTGGTTCTGCAAAAGCACTGCTATTAAACAGGAATATGGCAAATATATATAAAGTAAACTTTTTCATTGACTGCGCCCATTGTAGTAAATCTGCATATGGTCAAGGAACCGCTCAACAAGCCACTGCAAAGTTTGGCCGCGAACTGAAGGCAATGAAAGAGGCCAAGGAAACATGGTGTGCTCTAACGTGCTAGCTCATGGACACGCCGTTTGCAGCGTGTTCCTCTGGAGCACACTGTTGGACGAAGCCGCTATCGCGGAGAAATGCTCCTCATCAATTTGATTCAAAGCCATAATTCCTCCTCGCCCCGTAAGGGATTTTTTG
>JAYTIQ010000124.1:0-40806 GCA_043731705.1 Rugosibacter sp. | reverse complement strand
CCAACAGCAAGAAGATACAGCACGCCGGCATCGATATTCGCCAAAACCCAGCCATCAGAAAAAGGAATCACCGCCCACATCGCCAGGGCCGGTGCTATGGCCAGAACAGGGCCGACAAAATATAATTTTTTATCAGCGACTTTAGGCAGAATAACTTCTTTAAAGAATAGCTTTAATCCGTCTGCTATCGGCTGTAACAAGCCCCAGGGACCCACGCGATTTGGACCAATGCGCACATGCATCCAGCCAAGAACCTTGCGCTCCCAAAAAGTTAAATAGGCCACCGAGAGCAACAGTGGCACAAGAATCAGCACGATCTTTAGCAAGGTCCACAGCAAAGGGAAGAGCGGGCCAAGCCACTGTTGAATAGGCGCAAGAAACGCATTCATCATGCTTTTTCCACACGCAGCGTGGCAAACATGGGGCCGACAGCAACCGTGGTGGAGTGCCCACTGGCGATGCACACAACATTATTAGGCATATTCGCATCAAGTTCTGCGTGCAGAATCGCCAATATGTTGTGGCTGGCAGAGTTTTTTACAATATCCGCCGTCTCATCAACGCCGATTTTTACTAAATCACCACTGGCAATGCCAAAGCGAGCAAGCATTACACCATTCATATGTGCCACCGGAATAGCAGCATCTTTGGTTTTTTGTAATGAGGGAGCATGACGGGCAAGCATATCGGCAAAATGAATAGGCACGTCGGCAACGCGTTCTATCGATGTTGCTGCAATATCAGATATCAGGTTAACCGTAATACCTGAAACACTATTATCAAGGCCAGAGACAAATTCCAATGCTTCACCCCGGACAAGACCCAAAGCTTCAGCTTTTATTTCCTCGCTGCTGCTGTAATCGAACCCCGGAATATCAAGCAAATTCGCTAATACCCGCAGCACCTTCCAGGCAGGGCGAGTTTCCGCCAAAGGTTTAACGGCGGCATAAAAGCTTTGCACACGACCTTCGCAGTTAACAAACGTTCCGGAAGTTTCAGCGAAAGGTGAAACCGGCAGCAAAGCGTCTGCATAACCCAGTGCAGCTTTTGATTTAAAGGGTGACAACACAATGACACTGGCGGCTTGACTCAGCGCCGTCAATGCCTGCATTCCGTCAGCGCAATCCAGTTCAGGCTCGACACCCAGCAGCACATACGTGCGCCGTGGCTGGGCCAACATCGCATCTGCAGCAAGGCCACCCGTGTGCGGCACGGCTTTGGCAACATAAGCACCCAGGCTATTCGCGGCTTCACCAAGAAAACCCAACTTGCCACCCAAGAGGCTGACGAGCTGATGGGCTAACGCATGAAGCGTTGCCGCTTGCGGGTGTTGCTGTGCAAAATTACCCAGCATAATTCCTGTGTTACGCCCGCTGACAAGGCTCTGCGCAATCTGCTCGGCTTCGGCTGAAACCATCAATTCAGCAAATGCTGCATCTGTATCCAGCGCTTCAATAGCAACATTCTTCTTTGCACTCACGGACTTAACGATTTGAGCCAGCATCGAAGGCAATTGTGAAGGCGGCACAATCGCTTGCCCGGCCAGTTTGATGAGCTGATCATTGCCTGCGCTGTGCAGGAAAGTGATTTGCGCCCCACGTTTGGCCGACTGACGCAAGCGTTGCGCGATGAGCGGATGATCCTTGCGCAGGAAAGATCCAACCACCAGCACACGATCAAGCTGAGATAACTCAGTAATCTTCATGCCGAGCCATGGCATGCCGGAACGCTTGCCATCGGCAGAAAAATCGCTGTGGCGCAAGCGCGTATCAATATTTTCACAGCCCAAGCCACGCAGCAGTTTTTGCCCAAGATACAGCTCTTCAAGCGTTGCATGCGGGCTTAACAGGCCACCAATAGCTACGCCACCGTCCGTTTTGACAACATCACGCAGCATATGCGCCACATAATCGAGCGCAACAGACCAGTCGACTTCATGCCACACGCCATCTTGCTTGAGCATTGGGCGCGTCAATCGCTCTGGTGAATTCAACGCCTCGTAGGAATAGCGATCTTTATCTGAGAGCCAGCACTCGTTGATGTCTTCATTTTCACGTGGCAAAACACGCATGACGCGATCATTTTTGGTTTGCACGATCAAATGACTGCCCAGACTATCGTGCGGGCTGATCGACTTGCGCCGAGACAGCTCCCAGGTGCGCGCTGAAAAACGGAACGGTTTGGACGTTAATGCGCCCACTGGGCACAAATCGATAATATTGCCGGAGAGTTCGGAATCCACCGTCTGTTCAACAAACGGCATGACTTCCGCATGCTCACCCCGGAAAGCTTGGCCCAATTCCATCACACCTGCAATTTCCTGCGTGAAGCGGATGCAGCGCGTGCAATTGATGCACCGAGTCATGTCTGTTGCCACTAGCGGGCCGAGGTCTTTATCGGCCACGACACGCTTCTCTTCTTGATAATTAGATGCCGAGTCACCATAGCCGACTGCCAGATCCTGCAACTGACATTCGCCACCCTGGTCGCAAATGGGGCAATCCAGCGGATGGTTGATCAATAAAAATTCCATCACACCCTTCTGCGCCGAGACTGCCAACTCAGAATGGGTGAACACTTTCATGCCCGGCGTAATCGGCGTTGCGCACGCAGGCAAAGGCTTTGGTGCTTTTTCTACCTCCACCAGGCACATGCGACAGTTAGCCGCAATGGACAATTTCTTGTGGTAACAAAAATGGGGGATGTAGGTTCCCGCTTGATGCGCGGCATCCATGATGGTGCCACCAGGTTCCACCTGCAGCGCTTTGCCATTGATTTCAATATCAATCACAGCCCACCCTCCGCACGGAAAAAGCCGCTACCGGCAGATTGCACCGCAGGATCGACCAAACATTTGCCATGTTCAATGTGATACTCAAACTCACTTCTAAAATGTTTAATAAAACTGCGCACCGGCAAGGATGCCGCATCGCCCAGCGCGCAAATGGTACGGCCCATGATGTTATCCGTCACACGATTCAGCAAATCAAGATCCTCTACTCGCCCCTGCCCATGTTCAATGCGATGCACCACCCGATACAACCAGCCGGTGCCCTCGCGGCAAGGCGTGCACTGACCGCAGGATTCTTCGAAATAAAAATAGGATAAACGCTCTAGAGCCTTCACCATGCAGGTCGTCTCGTCCATCACGATCACCGCGCCTGAACCCAGCATGGAACCGGCCTTGGAAATGCCATCGTAGTCCATGGTGGTATCCATCATCACATCGGCTGGCAACACGGGGGCGGAAGACCCGCCGGGAATGACTGCTTTGAGCTTCCTTCCACCGCGCATGCCACCTGCCATTTCGAGCAGTTTGGCAAAGGGCGTACCCAACGGGACTTCATAATTGCCAGGGCGATTCACATGACCCGAAACAGAAAACAGCTTGGTGCCACCATTATTCGGCTTGCCCAGCGCCAGAAAAGCATCACCACCCATGCCGAGTATGAATGGAATTGCCGCAAAGGTTTCAGTGTTATTGATGGTTGTGGGCTTACCATACAAACCATAGCTCGCAGGAAATGGCGGCTTGAAACGCGGCTGCCCCTTCTTGCCCTCGAGCGAATCGAGCAATGCCGTTTCCTCGCCACAAATATAGGCACCATAACCATGATGTGCAAAAAGCTCGAATCCAAACTCTGAACCACAAACACTTTGCCCCAGATAACCAGCGGCATGCGCTTCATCCAAGGCTTCTTCGAAACGCTCGTAGATCGAAAAAATCTCGCCATGAATATAGTTGTAGCCACGGCTGGCACCCATCGCATAACCGGCAATGATCATGCCCTCAATAACTGCATGTGGGTCAAACCGCAGCAAGTCACGATCCTTGAATGTTCCTGGCTCGCCTTCGTCTGAATTACATACAACATATTTATCACCGGGGAAGGAACGCGGCATGAAGCTCCACTTGAGCCCAGTTGGAAACCCCGCTCCACCGCGGCCACGCAATAGGGATTTCTTGATTTCAGCAATTAGATCATCCTGTGAAACCTTCCCCACCAGAATGCGTTTGAGCTGAGCATAGCCACCACGCGCTTCGTAGTCTTTAAGGCTCCAGCCAGCATCCCCTCTGGACCAGCCGGTAGATAACAGTGGCTTGATTGCACTGATCAAAGCCATGTTATTTACACTCCGCCAAGAGTGAATCAATCTGTTCCGGAAACATAAAACTACACATGCGCTTGTTATTCACCAGCATGACGGGCGCATCACCACAAGCGCCCATGCATTCGCCCTCTTTCAATGTAAAGCGACCATCAGCTGTTGTTTGATTAAAATCAATACCCAATTTTTCTTTCAGGTAATCCGCGGCATGAGCGCCACCCGATAAAGCGCAGGGTAGATTAGTACATACCGTCAACTTGTATTGCCCTACGGGTTCCAGGTTATACATGGTGTAGAAACTAGCCACTTCATAAGCCGCAATGGATGGCATGCCCAAATAGCTGGCGACGAATTCGATAGTTTCACGCGCAAGCCATGACTTTTCATCCTGTGCAATAGCCAAAGCCGCCATCACCGCAGACTGCTTTTTATCGACAGGATACTTCGCAATTTCGCGATCAATTTTTTGCAAGGATTCAGAACTCAGCATACCCATTCCATTCGTCATTGATTGCGCTTATCGATCCGTATCGCCCAACACCAGATCAATGGTGCCAATGATCGCAGTTACATCCGCAATCATGTGGCCAGAAGCCATTTCATTCACTGCCGCAAGATGCGGGAAACCCGGCGAACGCAGCTTTAAACGGTAAGGCTTATTGGCCCCATCAGATACTGCCCAAACACCAAACTCACCTTTAGGATGCTCAATGGCCGCATAAACTTCGCCTGCCGGAACATGCATGCCTTCAGTGAATAGCTTGAAATGATGAATCAGCTCTTCCATGTTGGCCTTCATGCGTTCACGCGAAGGCGGTGCGACTTTGTGGTTATCGACAATCACCGGGCCAGGATTCGTTCGCAACCACGCAATGCATTGCTGCACGATGCGATTGGACTGGCGCATTTCTTCCATGCGTACCAGATAGCGGTCGTAGCAATCGCCATTAACACCCACGGGAATATCAAAGGTCATGCGGTCGTACACTTCATAGGGTTGCTTTTTGCGCAAATCCCACTCAACCCCGGAGCCACGTAGCATCGGCCCTGTACAGCCAAGCTGTAAAGCACGCTCAGGGCTGAGTACACCAACACCGACAGTCCGCTGCTTCCATATCCGGTTATCCGTGAGTAACGATTCATACTCATCAAGATAGCCAGGAAAGCGCTGCGTGAAATCGTCAAGAAAATCCAGCAAAGAACCTTGCCGCGCCTCATTGAGTTGCCGCACATCCTCAGCTGACTTGAAGCGATTGGCCTCATATTGCGGCATGCGATCGGGCAAATCACGGTACACGCCACCTGGACGATAATAGGCCGCATGCATCCGTGCGCCTGAAATCGCCTCATACACATCCAGTAGGTCTTCTCGCTCGCGGAAGGTATACAGCACCATGGCCATCGCGCCAATATCAAGGGCGTGGGTACCGATGTTGAGCAGATGATTCAGAATGCGCGTGACTTCATCCATCATCACGCGAATATATTGCGCGCGCAGCGGTACTTCCAGGCCAATCAAACGCTCAATCGCCATGCAATACGCATGTTCATTGCACATCATCGAGACGTAATCAAGCCGATCCATGTATGGCACAGACTGAATCCACGTTCGCGTTTCAGCCAATTTTTCTGTAGCGCGATGCAACAAGCCAATATGCGGATCAGCGCGCACCACCACCTCACCATCAAGCTCAAGTACTAGCCGCAACACGCCATGAGCCGCAGGATGTTGCGGGCCAAAGTTGAGAGTGTAATTTTTAATTTCAGCCACGGTCATCACCTTTTGCGTAAAGCTCTTCGCGCACAATACGTGGCGTCACTTCACGCGGCTCTATCGTGACAGGTTGGTAAATCACGCGCTTTTGCTCTGCGTCATAGCGCATTTCAACATGACCGAACACCGGAAAATCCTTGCGGAACGGATGCCCCACAAAACCATAGTCGGTCAGGATGCGGCGTAAATCCGTATGCCCTTCAAAGAGGATGCCATACAGATCAAATGCCTCGCGCTCGTACCAGTTGGCGCAATTCCACACATCAGTGACTGAATCCACGAGTGGAAAATCTTCATCAGGTGCAAACACTCTGACACGCAAACGCCAGTTGTGTGTCAATGATAGCAAGTGGCAAGTGACGGCAAACCGACGATCTTCACGTCCCGCAAACTCAGAATAATCGATGCCACTCAAATCAACCAATTGCTCAAAACGAAGCGCAGGGTTATCGCGCAATTGCAGCATGACCACGTGGTAGTTTTCAGCAGAAACCTCAACAGTTAGCTCATTAAATGCACACTCCGGCCCGGTGATACGATCACCCAGCAAATCTTTGAGCAGCAGTTGAAGACGTTCCAGTTTCTGATTCATGGCCCAGTTATTTCCGCAGTTGTTTGATTTCAGCGTGCAATCGTGTTGGTGCGTTTAATTTTGTTCTGTAACTGGATGATGCCATACAGCAAAGCTTCTGCTGTGGGAGGACACCCGGGTACATAAATATCAACTGGCACAATGCGATCACAGCCACGCACAACTGAATAAGAGTAATGATAATAGCCGCCGCCATTGGCACACGAACCCATGGAAATCACCCAGCGTGGCTCCGCCATCTGGTCATACACCTTGCGCAAAGCAGGTGCCATTTTATTGGTCAGTGTTCCTGCCACGATCATGACATCTGACTGACGGGGACTGGGGCGAAACACAACACCGAAACGATCCAGGTCGTAGCGCGAGCACCCCGCATGAATCATCTCAACTGCGCAGCAAGCCAGGCCAAAACTCATCGGCCACATTGAGCCAGTGCGCGCCCAGTTAATCAACTTGTCTAGCGAGGTAGTAACAAAACCCTCCTGGAGAACGCCTTCAATGCTCATGACTGCGATTTACTCCCAATCCAGTGCGCCTTTGGCCCACGCATAAACGTAGCCAATGACGAGAATGCCAATAAAGACAAACATCTCAATAAACCCAAATAGTCTGACGGACTCGGCGTGCACAATCTCTTTGAAAATGGATGCCCACGGAAACATAAAGGCGATTTCCAGATCAAAAAGAATGAAGAGAATTGCGATCAGATAATAACGAACATCAAACTTCATCCGTGCATCTTCAAATGGCTCAAAGCCGCATTCAAAGGGTGAAAGCTTCTCGCTATCAGGATGATTTGGCGCCACCAGCCAACCGAGGAAGATTGGCGCAAAACCGAAAGCCAAGCCCACCAGAATGAATAAGAGAACAGGAAAATAGTTTTCAAGCATATTAGGATGAGATGATGGCTCTCAGTTTCACTCAGTCTCTCATTAACCAATCAAAAAAATAACCGAAGAAAATAGTTATTTCATTACTTAAAATTATGGTGCCGACGGCGAGACTCGAACTCGCACAGCTTTCGCCACTACCCCCTCAAGATAGCGTGTCTACCAATTTCACCACGTCGGCATTGCACTTCAAAAACTGACTGAAATTATATCGCAACACGTTTGCTGCCTTATGCATTGCAGCAAAAAATGTTGCGGTGTAACAGAGACAAAATTACTGTGGAATATTTTTTACTTTGGAATCAGGTGCACCAGGCGCTTGCGCTGGCGCAGCCGTGGGTACCGGAACCACAGACAAAGGCGATGCGGGCGCTGTTTTTGGTATGGCAGCATCCATCACGCTACGGGAAATCTGAGTACGGGATGTTGCAAGATAAGCCAAACCCAGGCTCGTACAAAAGAAAATTGCTGCAAGGACGCCAGTTGCCCGGGACAAAAAGTTAGCTGAACCCGTTGCACCAAAAAGACTTCCCGATGCGCCACCACCGAAAGCAGCGCCCATATCAGCACCTTTTCCATGCTGCAACAGTACCAGTCCAATGATGCCCAAACCAGCCAGAACATGTATGGTTAAAATAATCGTATGCATTAAACTCATATCAACTCCAAAAAAAACATCAGGCTGCGGCGCAAATCGCCAAAAAGTCCACAGCAACAAGTGAAGCACCACCAATCAGCCCGCCATCAATATCTGGCTGAGAAAAAATTTCTGCTGCATTACCGGGTTTTACACTGCCGCCATACAGAATCTGCAGACGATTACCCAAGTCAGCACTTTCACGCGCCAAGCGACCACGAATAGCCGCATGCACTTCCTGCGCTTGCGCTGGTGTCGCCGTTTCCCCTGTGCCAATGGCCCACACTGGCTCATACGCTACCACGGCGTGCGCAAAATCCGTACTACCATTGACAGCCAGCACCGCATCCAACTGCCGGGTGATAACCTCATGCGTGACACCGGCTTCGCGCTCAACAAGCGTTTCACCAACACACAATACAGGAATCAATCCAGCCCGTTGTGCCGCAGCAAACTTGGCAGCAACAATGGCATCGGTTTCTGCAAAAAAAGAACGCCGTTCCGAATGCCCGATCAGCACATAGCGGCAGCCAAAATCAGACAACATGCTGCCACTCACCTCACCTGTCCATGCGCCTTGATCGTGCTCGGAAATATCTTGCGCACCCCACGCCACTGGGCTGCCTTCTAACAATTGACGTGCTTGAGATAGATACGGATATGGCACACAGAGCGCAACCCCAGCTTGGGCTAACACGCCAGAACGGATGGCATCCAGCAGACCAGCATTGGTAGCCAAACAACCGTGCATTTTCCAGTTACCGACAACCAGTTTGTTACGCATAAAAAAAAAGTAAAAAAGACGCGCAGCGTTAAGCTGACAATTATAAAGCCCACGTCACGATAATGCCAGATAAGGAAGGGGGAAGCCAAAAACTCGGCGCTGGTGATACGGCGTAATGTGGTTTTCTTGCAGGCAAATTATGCGGCAACGCGAGTCACAACAAGCCCCAATAAGCCACCTCAATAATGTTACAAAACAGGGGATTAGCCAAACCGGCCTGTAATGTAGTCTTCTGTCTGTTTTTTCTGCGGCTTGATGAAGAGTTGATCGGTGACGCCAAACTCAATCATTTCACCCATATACATATACGCGGTGAAATCCGAAATACGTGCAGCCTGTTGCATGTTGTGCGTTACGATCAGAATCGTCACTTTTTCTTTGAGCTCGGTAATCAACTCCTCAATACTTGCCGTGGCAATCGGATCCAGCGCGGAAGTTGGCTCATCAAACAAAATCAGCTCCGGGTCGGAAGCCAAGGCCCGTGCGATACACAAGCGCTGTTGCTGACCACCGGACAAATTCGCTCCCAATTCGCTCAAGCGATTGTTAACCTCATTCCAAAGCGCAGCGCCTTTGAGCGCAGCCTCTACGCGATCATCCATCTCTGATTTATTGCGCATGCCGCGCACACGCAGGCTGTAGGCAACATTTTCATAAATTGACTTGGGAAAAGGGTTTGGCTTCTGGAACACCATGCTGATACGCATACGAACCTCAATCGGATCAACGCCTTGGGCGAGCAGATTGGTGTTGTCTGGATGCAAAACAATCCCCCCGCCTTCATAGCGATTACCAGGATAAAGATCATGCATGCGATTAAAGCAACGCAACAAAGTCGACTTTCCACAGCCTGATGGCCCGATCAATGCCGTCGCTTTACGCTCATACACGGGCATGGTCACTTTTTTCAGCGCCTGAAAAGCACCGTAATAAAAGTCCAGGTCGCGCACATCCGCTTTCAGTACAGGACCACTCGCAGAGACAGGGGAAAGTGCGTTCATTGTGTTTTTCATAAAGCTCACCATTTGATATTTTTACGCAAGCGATACCGCAAGTAGATAGCCAAACCATTCATCAGCAATGTCATGAAAACCAGAACAAAGCCTGCGGCAGCAGCATTTTCAGCAAATGCCGCCTCAGGACGTGAAGTCCAGTTGAACATCTGGATCGGCATGACCGTAAAGGGCGCAAACAACCAATCGAACAACCCGGCTGGCGGATCACCGGCAAAAGGGGCGGGAGGCAAAAAGGCGATGAAGGTTAGTGCTCCAATCGTAATGATGGGTGCCGTTTCACCAATGGCTCGAGCCATGCCGATGATAATGCCGGTCAGAATACCAGGGCTTGAATATGGCAGGATATGGTCACGCACCGTCTGCCACGTTGTGGCGCCACAAGCGTAAGAGCCCTCACGGACTGATTGTGGAATCGCCCGAATGGCCTCGCGAGTCGAAACAATCACCACTGGAAGAATCAGCAAGGCAAGCGTTAATCCGGCAGACAGGATACTTTGGCCAAAACCGAACTGATAAACAAACAAACTCAACGCCAGCAGCCCATACACAATGGAGGGCACACCAGCCAGGTTACTGACGTTGATTTCTATGATGTCTGTCATCCAGTTTTTCGGGGCATATTCCTCAAGATAAACACCGGCCGCAACACCCAGAGGAATAGCAGCTGTGGCAGTCACCAGCATCACCAGCATCGTGCCTACCCAAGCAGAAAGAATTCCCGCATTGGCGGCCCGGCGTGAGGGGAAAGACGTAAAGAAATTCCAGTCGAGCCGGGAAAAGCCATGACTAGCCATATCCGCAAACAAGACGCTAAAAGTCAGCACGCCGACCATGAGCGACAAAATACCGATGACAACAAAAAACAGATCCCACCGCTTGGCGCTTGCAATAAGGCGGCGAATTTCCTGCAGTCGGAGTGCATTTATATTTCCGGTACCCATCTCAATAAACCTCCCGATACTTTTTACGTAACCAGAAGCCGAGTAGATTGAACGTCAGCGTCATGAGCATAAGCGTAAGGCCGGCGGCAAAAATTGTCTGGTAGCCAATGGAGCCATGGGGCAGATCACCTAATGCCACCTGAACAATATACGAAGTAATCGTGGCTCCAGGCTCTGCTGGATTAAAGGTCAGGTTAGGCTGCATGCCGGCTGCCACAGCCAAAATCATGGTTTCGCCTACGGCGCGTGAAATACCTAGAATGTAAGCCGATGCAATGCCCGAAAACGCAGCTGGCACCACCACACGCAGCGCTGTTTGCAAGCGCGTTGCGCCCATCGCGTAAGAGCCTTCGCGCAAGGCCATTGGCACCGCACGCATGGCGTCTTCGGACAACGAGCTCACATAAGGAATAATCATGATGCCCATGACCAAACCAGCAGATAACAAACTAAATCCGGGTAAATCGGGATAAATTTTCTGTAGTAAAGGCGCAACAAACGTGAGTGCAAAGTAGCCATACACAATCGTGGGCACGCCACCCAGCAATTCGAGAAACGGCTTGGCAATTTCACGGATTTTAAAACCGGCAAATTCAGACAGAAATATCGCAATCACCGTGCCCAGCGGCAAAGCAACCAGTAACGCTACTGCTGAACTGGTAATTGTGCCGGAAAGCAGCACCATGATGCCGTAGTGCGCATCGTCAAACAGGGGCGTCCATTGGGTATCAAACAGGAAGTCAGATAATGGCACCGTCTGGAAAAAAATCCAGGATTCCTTGATCAGGATGTAAATAATGCCAGCCGTCGTAAACACCGACATTGCGGCCGCCAAAAAAAGCAGAAACTCAATAACGCGCTCTTTAACATGGCGCGAAGCTTTTTTGCGCAAGCGATCACTGACTTGCAGTTCGGCAATGGAATACTCAGGCAGACTCACGGCATGGTTCATCAGAAATAGTAAAGCACGAATGATAGGCGAAGCCGACAAACATAAAAACTCCCCGGTAAATTTTTACCGGGGAGTACTAACAACAGCCTGCATTAATCCTTGGCTTCGCGCTTGAGCAAATCTTCAATTTTCAGGCCTACTTCAGCTTCTCCACCAAACACGGTGCCAATCTTCTTATTGGTAAAGTGCTGTTGAGCAATGGTGTAAGCCTTGGCTGGCAAGGGAACGTACTTTACTTCCTTGACCAACTTGGCGGCGTTTTTCAGGTAAAACTCAACAAACTCCTTCACCTCCAGCTTTTCTGCTGATTTAGCATTGACATAAATGAAAATCGGCCGGGAAAGCGGCTGGTAAGAACCGTTTTCAACGGTTTCAAACGAAGGCAGTACGGCAGGCTTGCCTTCTGCCATCGCGATCGGCACGGCCTTCAACTTGTCCTTGTTTTCCGTGTAATACGCCATGCCGAAATAACCCAGCGCGCCGACATCGCGCGACACGCCTTGCACAAGCACATTGTCATCTTCCGATGCGGTGAAATCGCCACGCGAAGACTTCGCCTTGCCGACAATCGCTTCAGTGAAATAATCAAACGTGCCTGAATCGGCACCCGGGCCAAACAACTTCATAGGCTTATCCGGCCAGGCGGGGTTGATCTGGTTCCACTTGGTCACAGTGCCCTGCGCTGCCGGCTCCCACATCTTCTTCAGCTCAGCCACAGTGAGTTGCTTGATAAAGGTGTTCTTGGGATTGATCACGACAGTCATTGCATCGTAAGCCACCGGCAACTCGATGTATTTGATGCCGGCTTCCTTGCAAATATCCATTTCTTTTTTCAGGATCGGACGTGAAGCATCGGAAATATCAGTTTCGCCACGGCAAAATTTCTTGAAGCCACCGCCCGTGCCGGAAATACCCACGGTCACCTTGACAGCATTTTTCTTAGCGATCTGGAACTCTTCAGCCACGGCTTCGGTGATCGGATACACCGTCGATGAACCGTCGATCTTGACCAATGTGTCGGCAAATGCTGCGTTGGTAGCAAATGCTGAAGACAAGGCCAGCACAGCGGGTAAAACAAGTTTCAGTTTTTTCATTACTTTGGCTCCTTAAGGAAAAGGTAGAACTTAAAGCTAAAACACAGCGCTGAAAGGTGCAACGGCTTGCAGTCTACGGGGCAATTATTACAGTTCGATGAAAAGATCACCTATCAACCTAACCTCACTTTTCCTGATAGACATTTAATTTTTTCGCAACACAAAAGCAATCAGCCGGTAACACGGGGTTTTCAGAATGCACCTGAATTCAAAACCTCTGGAGAAAACGATGAGCACAGAAATTCAATCGATCCAATCTGCCAATGTACACCGTGAGGGTCGTACCCGCCCTAGCCTGCGCATCAGCCTGGCGCAAAACGAAAATGAAGTCCGTGAAGCCCAGCGCCTGCGTTACAAGATTTTTGGCGAAGAAATGGGTGCCCGCCTCTCGGCACGCATCCCGGAACACGATACGGATTTATTTGATCCCTACTGCGACCACCTGCTGGTACGCGACGAGAACACCGGCAAGGTAGTCGGCACTTACCGGATTCTCGCGCCCGAAGCGGCCAAGCGCGTGGGCAGTTATTACTCGGAAGGTGAATTCTCGCTCACCCGCTTACAGCATCTGCGCCCGCGCATGGTGGAAATCGGCCGTTCCTGCATTCACATTGATTACCGCAGCGGTGCCGTGATTGCCCTGCTCTGGTCGGGCTTGGGCGAATACATGGTCACTCGTGGCTATTCTTACTTGATTGGCTGCGCCTCGATCAGCATGGCCGATGGCGGCCACAATGCAGCGAATCTTTACCAGCAACTGACTGAAGCGCAGCAGGCACCGCTCGAATACCGCGTTTTCCCGCGCCATCCGCTGCCTTTTGAACATCTGGCCAATGGTCAACCCGCTCTGGTGCCGCCGCTACTCAAAGGCTACTTGCGCGCCGGCGGCCGCGTGTGCGGCGAACCCGCGTGGGACCCTGACTTCAACACGGCCGATTTATTGCTAATGCTACCCATGGAACGCCTGAGCGAGCGTTACCAGCGTCACTTCATTACGACGTAAGCGACGCAACCAATCCCATGCATGTCCTCATGCTCAGCGATGTTTATTTCCCGCGCATCAACGGTGTCTCGACTTCCATGCAGACATTTCGCCATGAACTCGGCGCGCAGGGTGTCCGAATTACCGTCGCCGCACCGGAGTATCCCGGCCACATTGAAACAGATGGCGTTATACGCATCGCCTCGCGGCAGGTACCACTCGACCCTGAAGACCGGTTGATGACGCGCGCCGGAATTAATGCCTTTTCTCGCCGTATCACCAGCACCGATTTTTCGCTGATTCACGTGCAAACGCCATTCGCCGCGCACTACGCAGGCATCAAGCTGGCGCGACGGCAGGGCGTGCCGGTGATTGCCACCTACCACACGCATTTCGAGGAATACTTGTTCCATTACCTGCCCATCGTACCGCGCCGTGCCTTGCGCGGATTGGCCCGCTGCACCGCACGCGGCCAATGCAATGCACTGGATGCCATCGTCGTCCCTTCGCAACCGATGGCTGAAACATTGCGCGATTACGGCGTTACCACGCCGCTGCATGTCATTCCCACGGGACTGCCGACTAGCCAGTTTATCCGAGGTGACGGCCAACGCTTTCGCGCGGCTCACAACATTGGTGCCGAGCGCAAAATCGCGCTTTTTGTTGGCCGCGCCGCCTTTGAAAAAAACATCGGCTTTTTGCTTGAAGTTGCAGCTCACGCACGCCAGAAACAGCCAGATTTGCTGCTGGTCATCGCAGGCGAAGGCCCGGCACTGGAAAATCTGCAACGCAAAGCCAAGCAGTTAAGTCTCAACAACCATGTCCGCTTTGTTGGCTATATCCCGCGCGAATCCGGTTTGCGTGATTGCTACGCAGCAGCCGATGTTTTCACTTTCGCCTCGCGCACCGAAACACAAGGCCTGGTGCTGCTCGAAGCCATGGCCATCGGCCTGCCGGTGTTAGCGCTCCCCGCGCTGGGTGCTGCCGAAATCATCGCGCCACAGCGTGGGGCGGTCTCTGCCACTGATGCGCCCGCAGCTTTCGCCGACCAGTTAGTTACTCTCCTTGAGCAACCTGAACGCCTCGCCACACTGAGCCGCGAAGGCATCGCCTTTGCCCGCGAATGGGATGCTGCAGCCCAGGCAAAACGCCTGGCTAACTTGTATCATGAGCTCGTGATTCCCTTGCACCAGCCCGCTCCACTCATCTGACCACTGCATAGTGAAATCCGAACATCCCCTTCCCGAAGAAAGTCCCTATAAAGGCCGCACTGGATTTCAGCGCATCTGGAATGCGTTCCACTACTCGCTCGCAGGCCTTGCTGCAGCCTATCGCCATGAAGATGCATTTCGTCAGGAAGTGTACTTAGCTGTCGTGCTGATCCCGTTGGCTTTACTGTTGCCCGCGACAGGTATCGGCCATGCCTTGATGATAGGCAGCGTACTGCTGGTGCTCATTGTCGAGCTGATCAATTCTGCCGTCGAAGCGACGGTTGATCGCATTTCGCTGGACAACCATCGCCTCGCCAAGCGTGCCAAGGATATTGGCAGCGCGGCGGTACTGGTCTCGCTGATTAATGTCCTGGCCATCTGGCTGCTGGTACTTATCGGATAACACACCGGGTAACAAAAACGTCATCCAGTTGTCATCTATCCGCCACAGGCGGTTGGCAAACTGTGCAGCATGACGATACCACTCCATATCGCGCTAGTCACCGAAACCTGGCGGCCAGAAATCAACGGCGTCGCCATGACGCTGGGCCGTATGACCGATGGACTGCGCCACCTCGGACACCGTTTCACGCTGGTGCGCCCACGCCAGCATGCCAACGACCTGCCTGCTACAGAAACCAATCTGCACGAAGTACTGGTGGCCGGTTGCCCCATCCCGGGCTATCGCGGCCTGCGCTTCGGCCTTCCCGCCAAAGCGCATCTGCTCAAGGCCTGGCGAGCAGATCGCCCGGATATCATTCAAGTCGCCACCGAAGGGCCGCTGGGTGCCTCGGCCATTGCTGCGGCGCATGAGCTCGACATCCCGGTCGTCTCCGAATTCCATACCAATTTTCACGCCTACAGCCATCACTATGGTTTTGGCTGGCTAGAAGGCCTGGTCGCCATGCATTTGCGCCGTTTGCATAACAAAAGCGCCGTCACGCTAGCGCCGACTTTTGCCATGGCGCGCGAACTCACTGACGCAGGCTATCGCACGGTGCGCGTGGTATCGCGCGGCGTAGACACCGCGCTATTCAATCCGCAACGGCGCAACATGGCACTGCGCGCACACTGGGGCGTTAGCGAAGAGCAACTCGTCGTCACCTATGTCGGCCGCCTGGCGGCCGAAAAAAACCTGCTGCTGGTAACACAAGCCTTTGCCGCCATCCGTGAGCTGCATCCGAATTCGCGCCTGCTTTTTGTCGGCGATGGCCCGCTGCGTACGCAACTTCAACGCAGCGACGCCACGTATCTTTTTGCCGGCATGCGGCGCGAGGATGATCTCGCGGCGCATTACGCCTCCGCTGATCTGTTCCTTTTTCCCAGCCTGACCGAAACCTTCGGCAATGTCACCCTCGAAGCACTGGCCAGCGGCCTGGGCGTCGTTGCCTACGACTGCGCAGCAGCTAACGAGTTGATACGCGATGGCGACAATGGCCGCGTTGTGCCTAGCAATCACAGTGACGCCTTCATCGCTGCCGCGCTTGAACTAGCGCGCAACCCGGCAATGCTCACCACTTTGCGCCAACGCGCCCATGCCAGTGTGCGCCATCTCGACTGGGGTCATATCAGCAATCAGTTGGCCGACATCCTGCATGCCACCGTCAAAGCGCACCAGCGGCAACAGCACGCCGATTTGATCTTTCGTTTTGCGCCCGACTAGCGTAATGAAAGTCCGCACTATTTTTCTTTCTGACATCCACTTGGGTACACGTGGTTGCCAGGCGGATCGGCTGATCGACTTTTTGCGCAACCATGAGGCGGAACAACTGTTCCTCGTTGGTGACATCATTGATTTTTGGGCCATGAAGCGCAGCATTCACTGGACGCCAGCGCAAAATACCGTGGTACAGAAAATTCTGCGCCGTGCCCGGCATGGCGAGCATGTGATGCTGATTCCCGGCAATCACGATGAGGCGCTGCGCGAATATCACAACGTGGCATTCGGCGATATTCTGGTTGCCAACGAGCATATTCATATTGCCGCCGATGGCCGCCGTTATCTGGTGATTCATGGTGATGAATTCGATCAAGTCACCCGCCATCATCGCTGGCTGGCCGTGCTGGGTGACGTTGGCTACAACCTGCTGGTGCGTGCCAATGTGTGGGTTGCCTGGCTGCGACGCACATTCGGCATTGCCGACTACTGGTCGCTCGCCGGTTACGCCAAGCGCCGCGTCAAACGTGCGGTTTCTTTCATTTTTGATTTTGAAGATGCCGTCATGCATGCCGTACGCGATCGCGGCCTGGATGGCGTGATCTGCGGCCACATCCACAGCGCCGCCATCAAGGATGTCGAGGGCATGACTTACATCAATTGCGGCGACTGGGTCGATAGCTGCACCGCAATTGTTGAACACATGGATGGCCGCATGGAATTGCTGCATAGCCGGCAACCCGCTACATCCACTACCGCAAATGACGAGAGCGCACAAGACCTCGCTACACAACCATTACGATGATGCTAAGTCCAAGTCGACCAATCAAGCATCACCTGCAGGCAATTTAATGGATATCCAGCAAGTGAAGGGAACAATGAATAAATCCGTCGCAATCTGTCAGCCAAGACATAGAAATAGCGTTGACAGCTTTTTCAGACATGGAAAACCGCCATAGCTCCGATAACACACCCGGCCACAGCTACACCGATTGCAGTCCATTGCATCCAGACACGACGTGATAACAGGGTGATCGCGGCCAGAGAGATGGCCACTTGCAAAGCGGTCATGGCTTGCGCCCAGCGGTGATGTATGTGCAATGACTCTTCGCTTTGGCTGTCTGCTTCTTTTGACTTGCTTTCTAGCGCCTCGGCTTTTTCCTTGAGTTCAATTTTTTCTTTTGTGTAGCGTGCGATATCAGCCTTGTAGCGTTCGTTCACCGCGCCATTGGTCAGCGAGAGTGCTAATTCGGCCAAATTCTGCTTTGCGCTTTTCGACTGATAATAATTCCACTGATCGGAAGCTTCGGTCTTTCTGATTGCTGCCTGATTCTTGTATAGCAGTGCATCGTTTTGCGTCCGTCCTGCTTCATAGCTGAACAGTGCGCCTATCGTCGCCAGAACAGCCGTCAAGGCAGCAACACGTGAGGCAAAACTATCGCTGCCCCCGTGGGCAGCGTGCTCAATGGCATGATCATGCGGCCCATGAACGTGAAAATCATCTTCAGACATTTTTTGAGACTCCTGAAAGGTAAAGTAAAGAAATCTAAAATCATTCAAATCGAGGATTTTCACTCATTAACAGCAATATCCTCCACCATCACCCGGTATCTCTGCCAAAGTTGATACGCCAGATAACCCACAAGCAAAGTATTCGTCGCGAGAACAACTCCGTTAATTACTGAAGGTCGCTGGACAAGATGCCCGATTTCAACAGGTATGTAGAACGTACCCGATAGCGCAGCGACCCACTCACCCCATACTCGTTCGCTCCATAGACCATAAGCCTCGACCATCCGCAACGCAATATAGCCAATGGCAATGAACACCAGCAAGCGGACATTGGCGCCAGGAAGAAGATCAGCATAGTGCAATAGAACAGAAGGATAGTGCGCCCCGGGGTTTAAGCCAAAGTGCCCGATCAATGTGATTGCAATGCGTCGAACATCATGATGCATCAAATCAATTACGCCGATAACAACAGCTAGCGCGGCGATCCCCTTGATGGCCTCATAGATTGCAATTGCACGCAAAGTACGCCGCTGTACCATGGGAAGTGTTGTATCAATAACCCTGGGTGGGTATGCATTGTTCATCGGTACTTTGGAGTCACAGCAGACACTCACGGCTTTCTTGATCCACGCTGCCTGCTTTAATAAAAGTAATCCTTTATGTTTTTCTGCACCTATGACAAAAGATAGTGCATGCAAGAAACAGTGCAAGAAACAGCAAGGTTTTCATTCTAGTACTACACTTGAATCATTAGTAGATTTACTCTGTTACATGACAAGGAGAACAACATGAATGACCATGTATACAAGAAGATCGAACTCACCGGCACATCCAAGACAAGTATTGAGGATGCCGTCAATCTGGCTATCGCCAAAGCAGCAGAAAGTGTGCGCAACATTCACTGGTTCGAGGTGGTGGAAACTCGCGGATATGTGGAGAACGGCAAGGTCACTTATTGGCAAGTGACGGTAAAAGTAGGCTTTACCCTGGAATAGCGTGACAAGATGTACTGGATTTGATGGTCATGCCAAAACTGATCAGACGCTGTTAGTAGTTCCGCTTCAGGTTTCGTTGTGTTTTTGCTGTAGCGTCTGCGTGCACAGTTGAATGGGCACGTCGAAGGTTAGCCTTGGTCGATTCCAGCCAATGGCCAGAATCAACTCACCATGCCATTCCAAATTCTGCAAGCAAACGCCATGCGTTCGGTAATTTTTTCAATGCCGGATTCTGGATGCTTAATCTAATTGTCCATCGCACTCCGCACAGCAGCCGCAATCATCTCCGCCTGCTGTGTGACCACAGCGTCATCGCGCCCCTCGACCATCACGCGCAGTAGCGGCTCGGTGCCCGAAGGTCGCAGCAAGACGCGGCCAGTACCACTCAGGCTGGCTTCGGCTGACTTAACTGCGGCGCGGATACTGGCATCATGCGCCCAGTCAAAACCGGCGGACAAACGGATATTGATGAGTTTTTGCGGATAGAGCACGAGATCGGCACAGGCATCGCTCAAAGACTCTTTGCTTGCACGCAAGGCCGCAAGCACTTGCAATGCGGCGACAATCCCATCGCCCGTGCTGTGCCTGTCAAGACAGATGATGTGGCCCGAATTTTCTCCACCCAGCACCCAGCCCCGCTCTTGCATCATCTCCAGCACATAGCGATCGCCCACCTTGGCACGACCCAGCGGGATATTGAGGCGAAGAAGTGCATGTTCAAAGCCCAGGTTGCTCATCAATGTTCCGCCAATACCATTCACGGGTGCAGAACGCAGACTGTGCCGCGCGATGAGATACAGCAGACGATCGCCATCGTAGATTTCACCGGCTGAATCTACCATCACCAGACGATCGCCATCACCATCCAGCGCAATACCGCAATCAGCTTTGGCCGCCAGAACCGCTTCACGCATGGCTTGCGGGGCCGTTGCGCCAACACCATCATTGATGTTGAATCCATTCGGCGTGTCACCAACGCCGACTATTTCAGCACCGAGTTCGTGAAATACTTTGGGGGCGACACGATAGGCGGCACCATGCGCACTATCGATCACAATCTTCATGCCATGCAAATCCAGATCATTCGGAAAAGTGCTCTTGCAAAACTCGATATAGCGCCCTGCGGCATCATCCACGCGGCGCGCCCTACCCAGACGTTGTGAGGTCATGCATTGCATCGGCTGGTCAAGCTGAGCTTCAATGGCATGCTCGATGGCGTCAGACAACTTGGTACCCTGCGCGGAAAAAAACTTGATGCCATTGTCTGCATACGGATTGTGCGAAGCAGAGAGCACCACGCCCGCCTGCAGGCGCAACGCGCGTGTGAGGTAAGCCACCGCCGGTGTTGGAATGGGCCCGCAAAGCACCACATCTACGCCTGCCGCAGTAAAACCGGCTTCCAGGGCTGCTTCCAGCATGTAGCCGGAAATGCGCGTGTCTTTGCCAATCAATACTGCAGGGCGTTCAACGGCATGATCTTGGCCAGCCGCTAAAACCAGCCCTGCAGCATAGCCTAAGCGCATGACAAAATCTGGCGTAATGGGTGCTTCCCCTACACGCCCGCGCACGCCATCCGTACCAAAATACTTTCGAATCATTGTGTATTCTCCACCGCTTCAAATACCGCCACCGCATCTCGTGTCGCAGCCACATCATGCACTCGTAAAATACGGGCGCCTCGTACTATAGCCAACATATGCGCAGCAATGCCAGCGGATACACGTTCACTCGGCGTGCGGCCAGTTAAAGCTCCTAGCACTGATTTGCGCGACAAGCCAACCAAAACCGGCAGCCCAATAGTGGAGAACATTTCCAGGTGGCGCAGCAATTGCAAGTTATGCGCTAGCGTTTTACCAAAGCCAAACCCCGGATCAATGCACAGACGATCAAGCGCAATACCCGCATGCTGTGCCGCAGCGACACGAGCGGCGAGAAAATCAGCTACATCGTGTACCACGTGGTTGTATTGAGGATTCTGCTGCATGTTTTGCGGTGCGCCTTGCATATGCATAAGGCACACGCCTGCATTGCTTTTTGCCAGCATTTCAAGCGCACCAGGCGCACGCAAGGCATAAATATCATTAATCATGTCGGCGCCTGCGGCGAGCGCCACACGCATGACATCGGGTTTAATGGTATCGACTGAAAGCGGCACGCCACACTCAGCCAAACCCTGCAGCACAGGCAATAGTCGATCAACTTCTTGCTGCACGGATACAGGTTGCGCGCCAGGGCGAGAGGATTCCGCGCCCAGATCAAGAATATGCGCACCCTCAGCCACCAGTTGCAAGCCATGTGCAATGGCGGCATCCGCACGACCTTGCCAGCCATCGCCGGAAAATGAATCATCAGTCAGGTTAACAACCCCCATGATGCGCGGGCGTTGCGTATCCAGCAAAAATCGACCGCAGTGCAACGGACTGCCGATATTCATCGGGAACATGCTTTAAGGAAACAAGCCTTGAAAAGATACGCTGTGGAAATTACCTGACAAAACCTCCTACCGATGGCGTGCATAATCGGCAAGAGGAAAAGAAGCAAGATGGCTAACGTCTAAAAATCAGGCCGGTGCTGTCGCTGTCGAGGCACCATCTGCAGCGCCTCCGTCATCTACTTTGGGCGCAGGCGGAGCGCTAGGCAGCTTGGGCGCACGCGGGGGTTTGCCTGCCATGATGTCTTTGACTTGCTCAGCATCGATGGTTTCCCATTCCAATAAGGCAGCAGTCATAGCCTCAACCTTGTCGCGGTTTTCATCCAGCAAGCGGCGGGCCAAAGCGTATTGTTCATCCAGAATGCGACGAATTTCCTTATCCACCGTCTGCATGGTAGCTTCAGACATATTTTTGTGCGTCGTGACTGACCGTCCCAGGAACACTTCGCCTTCTTCTTCGCCATAAACCATCGGGCCAAGAACATCGGACATGCCCCATTGCGTCACCATCCGTCGGGCCAAATCCGTGGCCCGCTGAAAGTCATTGGAAGCACCCGTGGTTATTTGATGCATGAACAGTTCTTCAGCAATACGACCGCCAAACAACACAGTCACTGTACACAGCAAACGCTCTTTATCCTGGCTAAAGCGATCTTCTTCCGGCAGCTGCATGGTGATCCCTAAAGCGCGTCCACGCGGCATGATGCTGACTTTATGCACGGGATCTGTTTTAGGCAACAGCATGGCCACCACCGCATGGCCGGACTCATGGTAAGCCGTGTTTCGGCGTTCCTCTTCCTGCATGATCATGGAACGACGTTCAGAACCCATCATGATCTTGTCTTTAGCGCGCTCAAAATCTTCCATATCTACAAAGCGCTTGTTGCCACGGGCTGCAAACAGCGCAGCTTCATTGACGAGATTCGCCAAATCAGCGCCCGAAAATCCAGGGCAGCCACGCGCCAGCACAGAAGCATCCACATCGGGTGCTGCCGGCACTTTACGCATATGCACCTTGATAATTTGCTCACGACCGCGAATATCCGGCAACGGCACCACCACCTGCCGATCAAAACGGCCCGGGCGCAGCAGCGCAGGATCCAGCACATCTGGTCGGTTGGTTGCTGCAATCACGATAACTCCGGCTGAGCCTTCAAAGCCATCCATCTCGACCAGCAGTTGATTCAGTGTTTGTTCACGTTCGTCATTGCCGCCGCCCAAGCCTGCACCACGCTGGCGCCCTACGGCATCAATTTCATCGATAAAAATAATGCAGGGTGCAGTCTTCTTGGCCTGCTCGAACATATCGCGCACACGCGATGCACCCACACCAACAAACATTTCCACGAAATCCGAACCGGAAATCGAAAAGAACGGCACTTTGGCTTCTCCAGAAATCGCTTTGGCCAACAGCGTCTTGCCGGTGCCCGGGCTGCCTACCAGCAACACGCCACGCGGGATTCGCCCACCAAGCTTTTGGAATTTTGTCGGGTCGCGCAAAAAATCGACAAGTTCAGAGACTTCCTCTTTCGCCTCATCACAGCCTGCCACATCGGCAAACGTAATCACGTTGGCGGATTCATCCATCAAACGGGCTTTGCTTTTGCCAAAAGATAACGCACCGCCTTTGCCACCGCCTTGCATCTGGCGCATGAAATAGATCCACACACCAATCAGCAACAGCATCGGGAACCACGAGACCAGAATGCTCATCAGGAAAGACTGTTCTTCATCAGGCTTGGCAACCACAGCCACGTTGTTTTTCAGTAGGTCAGACACCATCCACAAATCTTGTGGAGCATAGGAAATGAGCTTTTTGCCATCAGTCGTCGTCGCCTCCAGCGTACGCCCCTGTATCACCACTTTAGTGATGTGCCCTTGCTTGACTTCATCAAGAAATTGCGAGTATTCGAGCGTATTCTGAGCTGCCTGGTGCGAATTGAACTGGTTAAACACCGTCATCAGCACAATGCCAACGACGATCCAGATCAATAAATTTTTGAACATATTATTCACGATAACTCTACTTTCTACGGGCTATGTAGTCGGCCCATTCTATTGCCGCTGATAACAATCTGCAAACGATATGGACAGCTCACAGGCGACTCGCAAACAGCAATTAGCGCTTACCTTGCGCTAACAAAAAATTCTCCGCGCTACGACCACGCGAAGCGGCTGGCTTTCTGACTTGTACGGTTTTAAACATTTTCAATACAGCGGTACGTAACTCCATGAAACCAAGACCTTGAAAGACTTTGACCAGCATGACGCCGCCGGGTTTCAAATTTTTCTCACAAAAATCCAATGTTAACTCGGCGAGCAGCATGACACGCGTCTGATCCACTAATTCAATACCTGACATATTGGGGGCCATATCTGAAAGTACAAGGTCCACCCTGCGACCGGCCAGTTTTTCTTCCAATGCGTGCAACACCTCATCCTCACGAAAATCGCCTTGAATAAAATCAACGCCATTCAAACTGTCCATCGGCAAAATATCCAGCGCAATGAGTCGCCCGCCAGGCAATATCCGTTTGGAAGCGACTTGTGACCAGCTCCCCGGTGCCGAGCCAAGATCCACCACCGTCATCCCAGGCCGCAACAGCTTGTCGTTGTCGTCAATCTCAATCAGCTTGAATGCTGCGCGCGAACGCCATCCTTCAGACCTTGCACGCTGCACGTAAGTATCCGTGACATGCTCCATCATCCAAGCTTTGTTCTTTTTATTGCGTTTGATTTTCTCACTCACGTTACAATTCGCCTATGACTGAATTAAATCCTACCCAGCGGCGCGCACTTCGCGCTACCGCACACCACTTGAATCCTGTTGTATCGATCAGCCAAAAAGGGCTTGTCCCGACTGTCTTGGCTGAAATTGATCGCTGCCTCAAGGCCCATGAACTCATTAAAGTACGCCTTTACGGCATAGAGCGCGATACGCGCCCTGCACTCTTCGATGAAATCTGTCACTCGCTAGACTGTGCCCAGGTGCAGCACATTGGTAATTTACTCGTGCTGTGGCGTGAAAACCCAGTAGATGACAACGTAGAAAAGTCGGCGCTGGTAACACGGCGACCAAGAAAAATAGGCACAAAAAAACAAGAAGCAGCGCGTAATGACTTAAGTAAAAGACGCAAAAGCTAAAACAGCTAAAGTTTTTCGCTAGCGGGCTTGGCGTAATTTTGCACAATAACCAATGCGATGCCAAAAATGGTCTGCAACAGATAAAGTCCGCTAGACACCCCATGCCACAGAGCAAAGCGATCATGAAAAGCGCTTTCAGTCACCGGCAAGGGTAGCGCATCCTGTTTTAGCTGTGCCATCAACGGCTGAATGCCAAAGTGGCTAATGGCTGTAATGCCCAACATGAGTGTAACCAACCAGAACACACTCGAGCGGAAAACACCCCTGCGCTTTATCGCGATTAAGTACAGTAAAAGATACGCACCACAAGCCAAGCTGACCCAGGCCATGACAGAAAACATCGCACCGGCCAGCTCTCCCGCCAAGGTGCGGTCAGCGAGTTGCGAAAATAAAACGGGTGCGGCGATATAGCCAATTGCCATCTGGCTGCCTAGCCAGATGGCAATCACAAGGGTATATAGTGCAGTCGCAATGCGCATCAGAAGATTAAACAGGGCAAGCCAGAATAGTGCGATTGATTTACAGAATTTGCACGAGACAGAACATCAAATGTATTTGACATCGAGAATTTCGTACTCACGCACGCCACCTGGCGTTTGAACTTCAACTGTATCGCCGCTGAACTTGCTGATAAGTGCGCGGGCGACTGGCGAACTGAATGAGATTTTCCCTGATTTGATATCGGATTCATCATCGCCAACAATTTGGTACACCACGGGTTGCCCGCTATTGATGTCTTCGAGTTCAACCGTCGCACCAAATACTACGCGACCATCAGCGTCCAGCGAGGCCGGATCAATAATCTGTGCGTTACCCAGTTTGCCTTCCACTTCAGCAATGCGTCCTTCAATAAAGCCTTGCCGCTCTTTGGCTGCGTCATATTCGGCATTTTCAGATAAATCCCCATGCGACCGTGCCTCGGCAATCGCGGCGATAACCCACGGCCGGTCAACAGATTTCAACCGCTGTAACTCCATCCGTAACAATTCGGCGCCGTGAAGGGTGATCGGAAACTTGCCGCTCATGATGCAAGCTCAGTGTGTAGCTGTTGCAAAGAATACGTGTCCAATCCCGCATGGCGCATACCGGCACACGCAGCCAAGCCACCTTCAATTGTAGTGAACAAAGTCACTTTGGCACCCAGGGCAGATGTGCGAATCGAGCGCGAATCAGAAATCGCGCCACGGCTCTCTTCGACAGTATTGATAATCAAGGTCATGTCTCCATTTTTAATCATATCGACAATATGTGGCCGACCTTCTGTCACTTTATTGATCACGACAACGGGTAAGCCAGCGGCAGCAATGACGGCCGCGGTACCTTTGGTCGCTGTCAATATAAAACCTAGCTCGTGCAATTGCGCGGCGACATCCACAGCCTTGATTTTATCTGCTGCCTTGACGCTGATAAACACTCTACCTGATTTGGGCAAACGGGTTCCTGCCGCCAACTGGGATTTAACAAAGGCCTCGCCAAAGGTACGGCCTACGCCCATGACTTCACCGGTGGATTTCATTTCCGGGCCCAAAATGCTATCCACACCGGGAAACTTGATGAAGGGGAAAACGGCTTCTTTGACCGAGAAATACGGCGGAATAATTTCTTTCGTCACGCCCTGATCCGCCAGGCTGCGCCCGGCCATGCAGCGCGCGGCGATTTTGGCCAGCGGCAGGCTGGTGGCTTTGGACACAAACGGCACGGTACGCGAGGCACGCGGGTTCACTTCCAGCACATACACCACCGCATCCTTGCCCTGCCCCTGAATAGCAAATTGCACATTCATCAAGCCGACGACATTCAGCCCGAATGCCATTACTTCGGTTTGCCGCCGCAACTCATCCTGAATACTTTTCGAAAGAGAGAAAGGCGGCAAGGAGCAAGCCGAATCGCCTGAGTGCACACCGGCTTGTTCGATATGCTCCATGATGCCGCCAATAATGACCTGCTTGCCATCACACAGGGCATCGACATCTACCTCGATCGCGTCATTCAGAAATCGATCAAGCAGCACGGGCGAATCGTTGGACACCTTGATCGCATCGCGCATGTAGCGCTCAAGATCTTTTTGCTCGTGCACAATTTCCATGGCCCGCCCGCCGAGTACATACGATGGGCGAACCACCAGCGGATAGCCAATTTCCTCGGCCAGACGCAACGCATCGGCTTCCGTGCGCGCCGTGCGATTCGGCGGTTGTTTCAACCCCAGTTCATGCAACAATTGTTGAAAACGCTCGCGATCTTCAGCAGCATCAATCATGTCCGGGCTGGTACCGATAATGGGCACGCCGTTGGCTTCCAGCTCACGTGCACGCTTCAATGGCGTCTGCCCGCCAAACTGCACAATGACGCCTTCAGGCTGCTCGATGTGCACGATTTCCAGAATATCTTCCAGCGTCAGCGATTCGAAATAAAGCCGATCCGAGGTGTCATAGTCTGTCGATACCGTTTCCGGATTGCAATTGATCATGATGGTCTCATATCCATCTTCACGCATGGCCAGCACCGCATGCACGCAGCAGTAATCAAACTCGATCCCTTGGCCAATTCGATTTGGCCCGCCGCCTAGCACCATGATCTTGCGCCGTGATGTGGGCTGCGCTTCGCATTCCTCTTCATAGGTCGAATACATGTAGGCCGTCGCCGTGGAGAACTCCGCCGCGCACGTATCCACGCGCTTATACACCGGACGGATGCCCATGGCGTGGCGGCGCTCACGCACCGCCGTCTCGCCAGCGCCGACTTTTAAGCCAATGCGCCGGTCTGAAAAACCTTGCCGCTTCAAGCGGCGCAACGTGGCTGCATCCAGATCGGCCAGGTTCTGCGAACTTAACCAGGATTCGGTTTTAACGATGTCTTCAATCTGCGCAAGGAACCAGGGGTCGATTTTGCTTAACGCAAAAACTTCATCTTGCGTATAGCCTTCGCGGAACGCCTGGGCGACATACCAAATCCGCTGCGGGCCGGGGTTGGCCAGCTCGTGGTTGATTTCTTCTTTAGTCGCGGCCACTTCGTCAAACCCATACACGCCGACCTCCAGCCCGCGCAAGGCTTTTTGCATGGACTCCTGGAAAGTGCGGCCAATAGCCATGACTTCGCCCACGGATTTCATCTGCGTGGTCAGCCGGTCATTGGCCTGGGGAAATTTTTCAAACGCAAAGCGCGGGATCTTGGTGACCACGTAATCAATCGAAGGCTCAAATGAAGCCGGCGTTGCGCCGCCCGTGATGTCGTTTTTCAGTTCATCCAGCGTGTAACCCACAGCCAGCTTGGCAGCGATCTTGGCAATCGGGAAACCCGTGGCTTTTGACGCCAGGGCTGACGAACGCGACACGCGCGGGTTCATCTCGATCACCACCATCTGGCCGTTTTTCGGATTCACCGCAAACTGCACGTTCGAGCCACCCGTATCCACGCCAATCTCACGCAGCACGGCAATGCTCGCATTGCGCATGATCTGATATTCGCGATCGGTCAGCGTTTGCGCAGGCGCCACGGTGATCGAGTCGCCCGTATGCACGCCCATCGGATCCAGGTTTTCAATGGAACAAATAATGATGCAATTGTCCTTGCAGTCCCGCACCACTTCCATCTCATATTCTTTCCAGCCCAAGAGCGATTCTTCAATCAGCAGCTCTTTGGTGGGCGAAGCCTCCAGGCCGCGCTTGCAGATTTCAACGAACTCTTCTTGATTGTAGGCAATGCCGCCGCCCGAGCCGCCCATGGTGAAGGATGGCCGAATAATGGTCGGAAAGCCCATCGCGCCCTGCACTTGCTGCGCTTCTTCCATGCTGTGCGCAATGCCGGAACGCGCCGAGCCCAAGCCAATCTTGGTCATCGCGCGCTTGAACTTTTCGCGGTCTTCCGCCTTATCAATCGCCTCGCGCGAGGCGCCGATCATCTCGACGCCAAACTTTTCCAGCACGCCATGCTTGGCCAGGTCCAGCGCACAATTCAGCGCCGTTTGCCCGCCCATGGTGGGCAAGATCGCATCCGGGCGCTCTTTTTCGATAATGTTTTCCAGCACGCGCCAGGTAATCGGCTCGATGTAGGTCACATCCGCCATGCCCGGATCAGTCATGATCGTAGCCGGGTTGGAATTCACCAGAATGACGCGATAGCCCTCTTCACGCAACGCTTTGCAGGCCTGCGCGCCGGAATAGTCAAACTCGCAAGCCTGACCAATGATGATCGGACCGGCGCCAATGATAAGAATACTTTTAATGTCGGTGCGCTTAGGCATAGTGCGTTTTTTGCGTCTTGTTATATTCAATCATCAAGGAAATGAAACGATCAAAGAGATACCCCACATCGTGTGGCCCGGGGCTGGCTTCTGGATGCCCCTGAAAACAAAAGGCAGGCCGATCAGTCCACTTCATGCCTTGCAGACTGCCATCAAATAATGAGACGTGCGTCACAGTAACTTCTGCCGGTAAAGTGGCTATATCCACCATGAACCCGTGATTTTGACTGGTAATGAGCACCTTCCCCGACTCAAGGTCTTTAACCGGATGGTTGGCGCCATGATGACCAAACTTCATTTTTTGCGTTTTAGCCCCAGCGGCCAGCGCCATCAGTTGATGCCCCAAACAGATGCCGAAAGTCGGCAAGCGCCGGTCAAGAAATTCACGAATCGCGGTAACCGCATAATCACAGGGCTCGGGATCACCCGGGCCATTGGATAAAAATACACCATCCGGATTCATCGCCAACACCTCAGCAGCAGAAGTCTGCGCTGGCACAACGGTAAGCTGACAACCACGTGCAGCCAGCATGCGCAAGATGTTCCGCTTAATACCGAAATCATAAGCGACCACATGAAACAGAGGCGTAGCTTGAGGCGTAAACCCATTTCCTAACGACCATGCACCCTCACTCCAAGGGTAAGGCGTTGCCGTCGTCACCACTTTTGCCAGATCCATACCAGCAAGACCAGAAAAAGCACGGGCTTGCTGAATCGCGTCCTCCTCATTTAATACTTCACCCGCTATCAAAAAACCTGCCTGAGCGCCTTTTTCGCGCAACAAGCGCGTAAGCTTTCGAGTATCGATATCGGCAATTCCGACGATATTTTCAGCACGTAAATAGGCATCTAAAGTTTGTTCACTACGGAAATTTGAGGCCAACAAAGGCAAATCACGAATCACCAGGCCAGCCGCATAAATCTGACCTGATTCACCATCTTCATGATTTACACCGTAACTTCCGATGTGCGGATAAGTCAGCGTCACAATTTGATGCGTATAAGAGGGATCAGTCAGAATTTCTTGATAGCCAGTGAGCGCTGTGTTAAACACTACTTCGCCAACACTTTTGCCGCTAGTGCCAATAGATCTACCCCTAAATACTGTTCCGTCGGCCAAAGCGAGAAGGGCGGGCGGAAAATGAGGCACGGTAGGCTCCTGAATCAAGGCTTGCGATAGATGGAACCAAACACCTGATTGTTTCACATGGTATTTGGCAAACTTGCAGATTATAGCGCTCAACCCCGGCTAGGGCAAACCTGATTAGTCAAAACTAATCAATTAAATGCTGGATTTTATGCAGGCGACGTAGAAGTTGATGCGCCAAGAAAGAATCTGCATAAGCAATTAAAAGCTTCGCAGAAAAAGTCGATAGTCATCAAACTGCTGGTGCCGGGAGGGGGACTCGAACCCCCACACCTTGCGGCGGCGGATTTTGAGTCCGCTGCGTCTACCAATTCCGCCATCCCGGCCAGGATTTCACCCGTTGCAACAAGTTGGGCTTACAGAGGCCCGCATTATCCTTGAAAGCGCTTTCGCCATCAATGGGCAAATGCGAAAGTTTTCAAAAAATTTAGCATTTCAGATACTGCTCAAGCGCAAACTGACAGTTTTTTCGTCAGATACCGTATCACCAGCACCGACTTTTTATTCGTTCAAGCAATAATGATGGTGAATGCTTATCGAATCCGCGAACGTCGTGCTTCCAAACAATCCAAAAGTTGCCCACTGACACTGCGCAACCGCTGATTCAGCAGAATCAATAATTCCATCAGCAGCTTGATACCCAGAGCAGGCTCTTCTGCAATCAGACGCGACAGGCTTTGCCGATCAAGCACGGCAAAATCTACCGGAGTGAGCGACACGCAACTGGCAAAACGTGGCTCGCCATCAATCAGTGACATTTCACCCAGAATTTTACCGGGGTCAGCAATGCTGAGGACTTGCGGTTGCCCACGCACATCTTTTTTGACAACTTCAACATTACCTTCGAGAATCAACAGCATGAAATCGCCCGTCTCTCCTTCACAAATGATTTCACTGCCTTGCGGTGCGTGGTAGCAGCGCATATAGCGAGAAAACTCAGCGATTTCTGCACTACTAAAATCATCGAACATCTGGATAGACGCGATGATTTCATGGATGCGGCCAATGAATGGCGTCGCATCGCCGAGATAATCGAGATTCGAAATAGAGTCGATCGTGCTCATAATGAGTCAGCTCAACAAGTGAAAATAGGCAACCTGCGGGCTGCCTGTTTTCTAGTCATTACAGATAACTAGGCTACCAGCGGCACAATCAAGAGTGCCACGATATTGATTATTTTGATCAATGGATTAACTGCCGGGCCCGCCGTATCTTTATAGGGATCGCCAACAGTATCCCCTGTCACGGCTGCCTTGTGGGCTTCTGAGCCTTTGCCGCCAAAGTGGCCATCTTCAATATATTTTTTGGCATTATCCCAGGCACCCCCACCAGTGGTCATGGAAATCGCAACGAAAATACCCGTCACAATGGTGCCCATCAGCACACCGCCTAATGCCCGCACGCCTGCTCCCGGGCCCATTAGCGCATTCATGCCAAAAGCTGTTACCACCGGCACTAAAACAGGAAGCAATGAGGGAATCATCATTTCCTTGATTGCGGCTTTCGTCAGCATATCTACGCACGTTCCATACTCCGGCTTGGCAGTGCCTTCCATGATCCCTTTGATATCGCGAAACTGGCGCCGTACTTCAACCACGACCGCACCCGCTGAACGGCCCACCGCCTCCATCGCCATAGCCCCAAAGAGGTAAGGAATCAGACCGCCAATAAAAAGACCAATAATTACCGCAGGGTCTGACAGATCAAAAGCGAAACTCTTGCCCATAGCCTGCAGGCCATGGGTAAAGTCGGCAAACAACACCAACGCCGCCAGCCCTGCTGAACCAATGGCATAGCCCTTGGTGACGGCTTTTGTCGTGTTGCCCACAGCATCCAATGGGTCAGTAATGCCGCGCACTGAAGCAGGTAAATCGGCCATTTCGGCAATGCCGCCTGCGTTATCCGTGATCGGTCCATACGCATCCAGCGCAACAATGATGCCCGCCATCGACAACATGGATACTGCCGCAATGGCAATACCATAGAGCCCGCCCAAGGTGTAAGAAGCCCAGATCGCAGCGCACACTGACAACACAGGCCAAGCGGTGGATTTCATGGACACCCCAAGGCCGGCAATAATGTTCGTGCCATGTCCTGTGGTTGATGCTTCAGCAATGTGCCGCACTGGCTTGAATTCAGTGCCGGTGTAGTACTCGGTGATATAGACCATCAACCCAGTCAACACCAGACCAACGATTGAAGCGCCATACAGCCGCATTTGCGAGCCACCGCTAATGCCAAGAACTGCATCGAGCAGATGATCATTAATCATCCAGGTTGTTAGGGGATAAAAAGCGATCAGCGCCATACCGCCAGCAACCAGCAAGCCTCTGTAAAGCGCATTCATGATTTTTCCGCCGGGTGAGGTTTTGACAAACATTGCCCCAACGATGGAAGCGATGATGGAGAAGCCACCCAGCACCAGCGGATACGATATCGCCGCTTCAGCCATTAAGTCAGAAGATTTGAACAACAAAGCGCCTAACAACATCGTCGCTACGATTGTGACTGCATAAGTCTCGAAAAGATCAGCGGCCATACCTGCACAATCACCGACGTTATCGCCCACGTTGTCCGCAATGACCGCAGGATTACGCGGATCATCTTCCGGAATACCCGCTTCGACTTTGCCAACCAAGTCAGCACCCACATCAGCACCCTTGGTAAAAATGCCACCACCAAGACGCGCAAAAATGGAAATCAGCGAAGAACCAAACCCAAGGCCGACAAGCGGATGCACAATGCTTTCCAATGTCGCGGTTGTTCCGCCCAGACTTTTAAGTAGCACGTAGTAACCCGTAACCCCGAGCAAACCCAAGCCCACAACCAGCATGCCCGTAATTGCACCACCCCGAAACGCAACATTCAACGCCTCATTGAGGCCGACGCGAGCCGCTTCTGCCGTACGCACGTTCGCCCGCACGGAAACATTCATGCCAATGTAGCCTGCAGCACCTGACAACACGGCACCGATGACAAATCCGACAGACGTTTGCCAACCAAGAGTAAACCAGATAACAACAGCGAGAATGACACCCACCGCACCGATGGTTGTGTATTGTCGATTCAGGTAGGCTTGCGCACCCTCCTGAATGGCTGCGGCAATTTCGCGCATTCGATCGTTACCAGCAGATTGCGCCAATACCCAGCGACTTGAAATAGCACCATAAACAATAGCCAATACAGCGCAGATCAATGCAAACATCAGTCCTTGCGACATACTCTCTCTCCTGTCGTTATTTAAGCTAAATCAAATTGAAAAGTTCTCCAGCTTTCTTGCCACACTTACATTCTGCAGACTCACGTAATCCGGCAAACCATCGCGAAAGGGAGGTGTGTCTTCCCCGGCAATGAGCGGCGCAAGGTAACGGCGAGCTGCGTCTGTAATTCCAAAACCATCGGCAGTTATAAACTCCGCTGGCATCTTGCGTTCAACATTCGCAACTTGATCAAGCGGAGCCTCGACGATATCCCAACGATAAGGATGGTCTGCCAGACGGCGAATCGCCGGCATCACAGCATTCTTGCCGGCAAGTGCCATCTCAACTGCCGCCTTGCCAACCGCATACGCCTGTTCGACATCCGTTTTCGAGGCAATATGCCGCGCAGCCCGCTGCAGGTAATCGGCAACAGCCCAGTGAAATTTATAGCCAAGCCGTTCTTTAACCAGTTGCGCGATCTGCGGCCCGATACCCCCCAGCTGCGCATGTCCAAAGGCATCGGTCGTGCCCGCTCCGGCCAGCAGCTTGCCATCCGGCCCGAGCAACCCTTCCGACACGGCAATCGCGCAGTAACCATAACGATCAACGCACTCTTTGACGCGGGCCAGGAATCGAGCCTCGTCAAACAGAATTTCTGGCAGCAACAGAAGATGCGGCGCTTCACCTTCATTTCTAGCGGCCAGGGCACATGCAGCGGTGATCCATCCGGCATGACGGCCCATGACTTCAAACACGAATACTTTGGTTGATGTTCTGGCCATTGAGGCGACGTCAAGCCCGGCCTCGCGCATGGAGGTGGCGACATATTTCGCCACCGAACCAAAACCGGGACAGGTATCAGTCAGTGGCAAATCGTTATCAACGGTTTTTGGGATATGGATGGCTTGCAAAGGAAAGCCAAGGGCAGCTGAGAGCTGAGATACTTTAAGACAGGTATCCGCTGAGTCGCCACCACCATTGTAGAAAAAATAGCCAATATCGTGAACGCGAAAGACTTCAATCAACCGCTCAAATTCACGCCGACTCTGCTCCAGGCTTTTGAGTTTATAGCGACACGAACCAAACGCGCCGCCCGGCGTGTGACGCAAGCGTGCGATATCGACGGCAGATTCAAGCGACGTATCGATCAAGTCTTCAGTTAGTGCACCAATGATGCCATCGCGCCCGGCCAGCACCTTGCCGATACGGTCAGGATGCGCGCGTGCCGTCTCAATGACTGCACAAGCTGAAGCATTGATGACGGCGGTGACGCCACCCGACTGTGCATAAAAAGCGTTTTTAATGGCCATGGCAGGAAACTCAGGCTAGTGCATTTAACAGTGTGCTGGTAATGCTATCCACAGGCCCTAGCCCGTTGATTCGTACATACTTTGGACCAGTAGTGTTGCTTTGTGCAGACCAGGCTTGGTAATAATTAACCAGTGGCAAGGTTTGGGCACGATACACTTCGAGGCGTTTTTTAACCGTCTCCTCCTTGTCATCATCACGTTGGATAAGTTGCTCACCGGTGAGATCATCTTTACCTTCGACTTTGGGTGGATTAAATGCCACATGGTAAGTGCGTCCTGACCCGGGATGCACACGTCGCCCGCTCATGCGCACAACAATTTCACTATCTGGCACATCCATTTCAACCACAAAATCAATGGAAACCCCCTCTAATTTCATCGCTTCTGCCTGCGGAATCGTGCGGGGGAATCCATCCAAAAGATAACCGTTGGCACAGTCGGCCTGTTTCAGACGCTCTTTTACCAAGCCGATGATGATGTCGTCAGAAACCAAGCCACCGGCATCCATTATTTTTTTAGCTTCCTGACCTAACGGTGTGCCTGCCTTGACCGCAGCCCGCAGCATATCGCCGGTAGAAATCTGCGCAATTTTGAATTTTTCACAGATGACCCCGGCTTGCGTACCCTTTCCCGCACCCGGTGGACCAAGAAGAATCAGACGCATAAGTATTCAAACCCCGAAAAATTAAATTGGAAATATTTTTTAAGCATTTTTTCTATCGGCGCGAAGATACCGTCAATTCGCAGTATGGTCAAACGCCAGCCTGACACGCGCCAAATCTTCTGGCGTATCGACGCCCGGCGCTGGCGCATCAAGACAATCGACAACACGAATAACAAATCCATTTGCCAGCGCACGTAATTGCTCAAGAGACTCCCACTGCTCGAGCACGCTTGGCAACAGCTGGTTGTATTGCCGCAAAAAAACCGTGCGATAGGCATATAAACCGATATGCCGACGGACGGGCAGTCCAGCGGGAAAAACATGCGGATTGTTAGTAAAAGCATCCCGTGGCCAGGGAATAGGCGCGCGTGAAAAATACAACGCCCGGCCTTGTCCATCAACAACGACTTTAACTACATTCGGATTTAAAAATTCAGCCAACTCGCTCAACGGATACGCCGCCGTGGCGATAGACGCTTCTGCATCATCAGCTAATGCCATCGCAACACTGGCAATCAACGCAGGATCAATTAACGGCTCATCGCCTTGCACATTAACGACAATCGCTTCGTCCTCCCAGCCTTTCAGCTTGGCCACTTCAGCCAACCGATCAGTTCCTGAGGCGTGATCAACATGGGTCATGATGGCATCAAAACCATGCGCTACAACGGCGTGCATCACCCGCTCATCATCCGTTGCAATGCATATTTCCGCAGCACCGCTTTTTGCAGCCACTTCAGCCACACGCACCACCATCGGTTTTCCGGCGATATCCGCTAAGGGCTTGCCGGGCAAGCGGGTCGACGCCCAGCGTGCGGGAATCACTACGCGAAAGGGCACGCGCATCAGAGTTCTTCAGCCGTGAGTTTGCGTGCGGATTCTTCGAGCATCACGGGAATATCATCTTTGATCGAGAAAGCCAATTTGCACCCTTTGCACACCAGCTCGGATACTGCTTTATGATAATCCAATGGAGCCTTGCAAATAGGGCAAACAAGTATTTCAAGTAGTCGGGCATCCATTGATTTTCTCCAGTATAAAAGCCACAAGATCAGGGCTAACGTTTGCGGTCACGGGGAGCACCCAGACAGGCAAAGCCAAATTAAGTCTGGTAAATTTTACGGCATCCTTCTCTGTGGTCAGAATCGCATCCCCAGAAAAATTCAGTTCTTCACAGTGATAGTCATGGTGGTCAGAAAATGGATGGGACTCAAATACCAAGCCCATTGCCTGTAGCTGATCAAAAAAACGCTGGGGCGAACCTATGCCTGCAACGGCATGTAACTGCTTACCCAAAAAATCTCCGGTACGGCGGGTTGTTTGCTTTTGACCCAGACGATAAAAGCTCAGCCCTTGAAGATGCATAGTAAAAACAGGACGCCCAAAAGTCGGCACTGGTGATACGGCGCGAAATTTTGAATCTGTCCCTGGAAACACTCCATGAGGTGCAGCGACGCTATTAAAAACCACGGCATCCACTCGCCGCAATCGACTGACTGGCTCACGTAGCGGGCCAGCAGGAAGCCGCCAGCCATTCATCATGCCTCTCTGATCAAAAACCGCAATTTCAATATCGCGCACTAAACGATAATGCTGCAAACCATCGTCAGACAAAATCACATCACAAGCCGGGTATCGAGATAACAAGGTTTGTGCTGCAAGCGCACGATCACGACCAATAAATAACGGGCTCAGGCTGCGTTGCGCAAGTAATAGCGGCTCGTCTCCTACAACCAAGGGGTCGCTATCAGCAGTCACTTCAAGCACATTTTTTGCCGATCCACGATACCCGCGACTCACTATTCCAGGATGCATTCCTTGCTCGCGCAACAAGCTCGCCAGATGAAGAATAAGGGGTGTTTTACCTGTACCACCAACGGTCAGATTACCAATCACAATGACAGGCACCGACACGCGCTGTATCGAAAAAAAACCTACACGATAAAGCAGCAAACGTAACGCAGCAAAAGCTGCAAAAACCAGCGATACGGGATACAGAAAACAGGCAAGCAAGCCACGATGCTGCCAAAAAGCAGGGCTGCCTACCGATTCAGCGCTGGGCTTGCTGGGTAGCAAAGGAAATATGCGAAAGCCCGGCAGATTGGGCAGCTTGCATCACATCAATCACCGCTTGATGCATAGCCTTGGCATCTGCATTGATAATCACCACAGGCTCTTTGCCAGGGGCAGTTGCGCGCTGTAATGCCTGCTGCAGGCTAGCTACATCACGCCCGACAACGGGTACCTTATTGATCGTCGTCTCGCCTGCTGCCGTGATGACGACATTAATTTCATCAGGTTGTTCTTTGTTTTGCTGTACATCAGCCGTTGGCAAATTAATTTCGAGGCCGGAAAACTTTGAGTAGGTGGTGGTAATCATGACAAAAATTAAAATCACCAACAATACGTCGATCATTGGAATGAGGTTAATTTCCGGCATTTCACGTTGACGATTCCGCTGAAAGTTCATCGCAATCGCCTAGCTACGATCGCCATGAATCATTTCAACCAGCTTGATGGCCTCTTCTTCCATTTCAACCAAGAATCCATCTACCAGAGCACGAAAATGTCGATAGGCAATCATGCTCGGAATTGCGATAACAAGACCAAACCCTGTATTGTAAAGTGCAACAGAAATCCCATGCGCTAGTGCCTGTGGGTTATTACCTGAGGCCGTTGGTGAACCGAAAATTTCGATCATCCCGACAACCGTACCAAAAAGACCCATCAGTGGAGCAATCGTTGCAATCGTTCCCAGCGTTGTCAAATAACGCTCAAGATCGTGCGCCACGCCACGACCTGATTCTTCAATAGAATCTTTCATCACTTCACGCGAGCTTTTAGCGTTGCGTATACCTGATGCCAATACGCGACCTAAAGGCGAATTATTTTCTACTTTATTGATTAAAGTTTCGCTCACCCCGTTATGCCGATATTCTGCAATAACGCCTTGCAAAACGCCTGGAGGCAATACTTTCACACGCCGCAAAACCATTGCGCGTTCAATAATCAATGCAACCGCAATAACGGAAGCAAATAACAACGGCCATATAGGCCACCCAGCCGCTTGAATAATTGCAAACACGTGGACAAACTCCCAGTGAACAACGAAAGTCGCACTTTAGCTGGAACGGCTCACTTCGGCAATACAGTCAAGACGCGTCCTGCAACAAAGTCTCTGAGTTATCCCCAAATTCTGTGGATAATTCCGTGGAAAACAGCGCAATGTTCAATCTAACTCACTTTAAATAAAGGCGATTTTTTTGATCGGATAAAATTCAAACAGCTACGTCAATGATTGTTGATCGTTTAGTATTCATTCTTTTAAAGAATATATCCTGCGCATGACTGTACCTCCTTTAGTGATAAGTATTAGTGAATTGAATCGCCTTACCCGCCAAACGTTAGAGCACGCATTTCCTCTACTTTGGGTAACCGGTGAAATTTCAAATCTGATGCGTGCAGTATCGGGCCATGTTTATTTCACGCTGAAGGACACTACAGCGCAAGCACGTTGCGTTATGTTTCGCCTACGTGCGCAGACAGTGCCTTGGCGATTGGAAAATGGGCAACAAGTTGAAGCACGGGCGTTAGTATCACTTTATGAACCGCGCGGTGATTTTCAGTTAAATATTGAGGCGATTCGCCGCGCAGGCTTGGGGCGATTATTTGAGGAATTCTCACGCCTGAAACAAAAGCTTGCTATGGAAGGTTTGTTCGCAGTCGAGAGAAAAAAACCTCTACCACACCTACCTAATCGAATCGGGATTATCAGCTCCCCCCAGGCCGCTGCTTTACACGATGTTTTATCCTCACTCAACCGTCGCGCACCCCATTTGACCATTATTCTCTACCCAACCTTGGTACAGGGTGAAATGGCAGCCAGAGGGATTGCTCAAGCAATTGCCTCCGCAACACACCACAATGCATGCGATCTTTTACTGCTAGTCCGTGGCGGTGGAAGCATTGAAGATTTATGGGCATTCAATGAAGAAATTGTCGCCTACGCTATTGCCAGCAGCACCCTACCAATGATCAGCGGTGTTGGCCACGAAACGGATACCACAATTGCTGATTTTGTTGTCGATTTACGTGCACCAACACCCACCGCAGCAGCTGAGCTAGCAACACAACATTGGCATGTCATGCCACAAAAAATCATTGGTCTGAATCAGAAACTCAACAACACAATGCAGTATCGTCTGTCACGTGATCAGCAGCGGCTTGACCATATGGCACTTCGACTGACACACCCGGTCAATACTATAAAGCGTCGGCAAGATCAGGTGCAATTGCTCGGTTCCAAACTAAATGCTGCACTGGCAAGCTCTATGCATAGACATCACGAATGTATTAATCATATTCGGATACATTTTAACCACCTCGCACCGCGTATAGAAAGCCGCCAAGGACAACTAGCCTTGATTAAGCAACGTTTAGCAACTGAAAAAAGTAGGTTTTTCTTACAAAAGAATAACGCACTCCACCCTCTTTCCAAAGCTCTGGAGCACCTTAATCCACGCAATACGCTAGCACGTGGATTCGCCATTGTCCGTAACGCGCAGGGTACGGTAGTAAGCCATGCCGGTGCGCTGAACTCAGGAAACCAAATCGCGGTCGAACTGGCAACAGGTCACGTGACAGCACAAGTGCTAACAACATGTTTGTTTGAAGATCCTCTGAACAAGTCTTAAACCTCATACAAGCAACTCAACCAATCAACCAGGACAAAAAGGCACTAAATCCTGTTAGCCATCCTACTTCTTTAACCCGATTTAACCTTGCGCCTTGTAAAAGAATCTTTTATAATGCCTCTTCTTTCATGCTTTTACCTTTTATTAGATAATCATTCATTATGGCCAACACAGTACAAGCTCGCAAGCGCGCACGCCAATCTGCCAATCAACGCATCCACAATATGGATCAACGGTCGTCACTGCGCACTGCCATCAAAAAAGTACGTAAAGCAATCGCAGCAGGCGACAAAGCTGGTGCACAGGCTGTTTTTGTTGAATCACAAAAAATCATAGACTCAATCGCTGACAAAAAGATTGTCCATAAAAATCTTGTGGCTCGCCAAAAAAGTCGTTTGTCTGCTGCAATTAAAGCACTGTAAATCAAATCGCTAAGAGACCATAAAAAACAGATCAAAAGCTGCCGTAGGGTAGCTTTTTTTTAGCTATTTTTTATGATTCCCAACCTAAACTTAAAAAACGAGGAAAGCAAGGCAAAATTTGGTGATATTAGTCCATTAATAGTTAGCGGTTAGCTTACTAAGCCCAACTATCTTGAAACCAGGTTCCAAACCTCGACTTTTAAACCAACCTGCATTCATTTCCAAAGCATAACGCGCTGGCTTCAAAGCACAGTGGTTGTTCTCAGTCTGCGGATCCATTTCCTCAACATTAATAATAGCTCCCTGTTCATCTAAAAAGGCGACTGAAAGTGGAAGATAAGTATTCTTCATCCACATACAATGTTTTGCAGCCACTGGAAATACGAACAGCATCCCATGCTGTGTCG
>JAYTIQ010000123.1:0-2901 GCA_043731705.1 Rugosibacter sp. | reverse complement strand
TCGCGCGACACGCTATGCACGAAGTCGGGCCGGACACGGTAAAGGTTGTGCAGGTACTTCTCTATGGTTTCCATCGATACATCGGGCCGCCGGGTGCGGAACTCTTTGGCCCAGACATCCCGACTGAGATTGTACATCACGTCCGGGTTCTCCGGCCGGTGGCCGATCGGCTGGCTCAGCACTCCTGCGACGACGCGCTCCGGAGCTCGCTCCATTAGTTTGAGCGCAAACGAGCCGCCAATACAGTTGCCAAAGAATAAGAACTGGCGGATGCCGAGGTGGTCCATCAGTCCCAATTGATCGTCGGCGAACGCGTTCCACGGGTCGTCGACCGGGACCGGGCCTGTGGATTCGCCGCCGGTGGCATTGCGCTGGTCCATCGTGATGCAGCGGAAGTCGTTCTTGAAGACTTCCATCACGTTGATCGCCGCGGTCTGCCAATTGCTGATCCGCGAATTCAAGCCTCCACCCGGTGTGGCCAGCAGCGGAAAGCCGGAGCCGATCTCCTGGTAACGGATGCGGACATTACCTTTTTCGTAGAACGAGGTGGCAAGCCCTCCTTGCCCAGCCTGCTGCGCAAACACGCGCGGCGTAGCGGCGGCGGCAGCAGCGGCAGCACCCGTTGCCAGTAGATTGCGTCTGATCGAATCCATAATTTGCGCCTTTCTTGATAAACGTATTATCCTGGTGCTACGCGCGGCTCGAAGTGCCAGACTGCTGCGCGGATGGCAGATTGCTACTGCGCGGCGGCAGAGTCAAGTTGTTGTTGCCATCGAGGCCGGGCCACGGCGGGCAGAAGGGACAGCAGGCCAGTGAGTTTTTAGCGACAACCCGATGCAGAGTGCCGATCAATCGTCAAGTCGGAATGTAACAACGATAGACAGCAAAGGGCCGGCTGCGGCCCGCTGGCGCCCAGTCAGAAATGCCCCGCAAAGCAGGTCAATATCGACGAGGCGGTCATTGGCAAACAAATTTCCATTGGGTGAGAAGTGGCTCGTAGCACGGCTTTCCACCCAAACGAGCCGCTCGACCTTGGGCTTCATGAATGGCGGCTATCCATGCAGGGCAATTGCATCAAAATCCGGTAGCTGAACGGCTATGATAGGGGGCTTGTACTTTTTGCAAAGGCTGTGTAGTTTCCTGTCTTTTTGGAGTCGATATGGCGACAGGAACGCCGGTGAGCTTGGCAGCAGCGTTTTCGGTGATAGACGATCCGCGGGTCGTAGGGCGCAGCACCCATGACTTGGTGGAAATGCTGGTGGTAGCGGTATGCGCGAACTTGTGCGGGGCGGATAACTTCGTAGACATCGAACTGTGGGCCAACGAACGGCTCGACTGGTTGAGGCAATTCATGAAGCTTGAGCATGGCATCGCCTCGCACGACACGATGGGGCGGGTGTTCGGGCTGTTGGATGCACGGGCCGTGGAAGCGAGCTTCCGGCACTGGGTATCGGGACTGATTCCAGCGTTGGCAGCAGGCACCGTGGTGGCGGTGGACGGCAAAACCAGCCGGCGCAGCGGCGGCGGCGGGCGCGGGGCGCTGCATCTGGTCAGCGCCCTGGTCACTGGCGTCGGCGTAGTGCTGGGACAAGAAGCTACGCGCGAGAAATCCAACGAAATCACCGCCATACCGCAATTGTTGCAAACGCTGGCGATCAAGGGTGCCATCGTCACCATCGACGCAGCGGGCACCCATGCGCCCATTGCCCAAGTCATACGGGATCAAGGTGCCGACTACGTGCTGGCGGTCAAGGACAATCAGCCCACGCTGGCTGACTCGATTCGTGAATTCTTCGCCACCGGGCAGGCCAACAACTGGGCGCACGTGCGCCATGACTACTACGAGACGATAGAAAAGGATCACGGGCGCATTGAAGTGCGCCGCTATTACGCCTTCGGGCACTTGGACTGTCTGGCCAAACCGCAGCAGTGGCCTGGCCTTACGATGTTCGGGGTAGTGCAGTCCGAGCGCACGGTCAAGGACAAAACCAGTGTGGAGGAGCGGCTCTACATTGGCAGTATTCCCGCGACGGCCAAACTATTTGCGCACGCGGTGCGCAGCCACTGGGAGGTGGAGAACCGGTTGCATTGGTGTCTGGACGTTTGTCTGAACGATGATCAGGCACGGGCGCGAATTAAAAACAGCGCCCAAAACCTTGCCATCGTGCGTCGTATGGTGCTCAATATTCTGCGGCTGGATAAATCACGCAAAGGTGGCATCAAAGGCCGACGCATGCTCGCCTGCACCAGTGACCACTATCGAGAGCACTTGCTTGGGCTTGTGGCAACTGAAATTTGATGCAATTGCCCTGGGCAGCATGGCCACGCTATGCGTGGTACCGCATCTTTATGCTAGGATTGGCTACGACTCCGTGAAGGATTTTTCACCGGTTACGATCATCGCGGCGAGCCCTTTCGTGATCGATGTTCACCCATCGCTACCCGCACGAACTGTAAAAGAACTGATTGCGCTGGCCAGAGCTAACCCGGGCACGCTCACGTTTGGCACCGCTGGCCCTGGCTCGGTATCACATCTCGGCATTGAAATGCTCAAGAGCATGACCCACGTGAATCTACTGCACATCCCCTACAAGGGCGTCGCCCCGGCCATGATCAGCCTGCTGGGTGGCGAAACCGCGTTGATGTATGACCCCGTACTCACCTCGCTGCCGCATGTCCGGGCCGGACGAATTCGCGCGCTGGCGGTGGGTTCCAGCAGGCGCGCCTCGCAATTGCCCGAATTGCCCACCGTGGCTGAATCGGGCGTGCCGGGCTTCGAAGCGGATTCATGGTTCGGCATTTTGGCGCCTGCGGCAACCCCACGTGACATCATCGCACGCCTGCACACAACATTGGTCAAAACGATCGGTGACAAAGAAGTCGCGCAGCGACTGTCCAGTC
>JAYTIQ010000122.1:0-5740 GCA_043731705.1 Rugosibacter sp. | reverse complement strand
TTACGGGTTCTGCCATCGGATTTGTCTTGGGCGCACTGGTCAATTACTTGCTTAACTACAAGTTTACTTTTCGTAGCTCGGCAGCGCACAGCAAGGCCTTGCCTAAATTCTTGACAGTGGCGGCTGTTGGTTTTGGTCTTAATTCCCTTTTCATGTTGGCAGGCACTCTATGGCTGCCTGTGCACTATCTTGTTGTCCAGATGTTGGCTACGGGAACTGTATTATTTTGGGGATTTTCTGCAAATCTATTGTGGACATTCAAAAGGAAAGTGCATAGTCATGAATAAAGAGGGTGATGAGTCAGTCCGTGTATCCGAAATTCTTTCTGTAGTAGTGCCAGCTTTCAATGAAGCTGAGGTGCTCACGTGCTTCCATGATCGATTATCTGCTGTGCTGCAGGATGTGCTGTTGTCGGCTGAAATTGTTTATGTGAACGACGGTAGTTCTGATGCCACTTTGGATGTCATGCGCACGCTGGCTGCAAATGACGGGCGCGTTGCAATCGTTAATCTCAGCCGTAATTTCGGTAAAGAAATCGCACTTACGGCAGGCCTGGATCATGCCCAGGGGGATGCGGTTGTGGTGATTGACGCGGACTTGCAGGACCCCCCGGAGTTGATCCACGAACTGATCCGGCGCTGGCGTGAGGGTTACGATGTGGTCTATGCCAAGCGCATTGCGCGCGATGGTGAGAGCGGGCTGAAAAAACTGACAGCCTTTGCATTTTATCGAGTGATACAGCGAGTTAGCCGTGTTCACATTCCGCAAGACACGGGGGATTTTCGGTTGCTAAGCCGCCGGGCGATTGTGGCGCTGGGCAAGCTGCGCGAACAGCACCGCTTCATGAAAGGGCTTTTTACATGGATTGGTTACCCGCAAGTGGCCGTGCCTTATCGCCGCGAGCCACGTTACGCGGGCGAGACGAAGTGGAACTATTGGCGGTTGTGGAACTTCGCGCTGGAAGGCATCACGTCGTTCACAACGGCACCCCTAAGGACGGCTACTTATCTGGGACTCGTGATTGCGCTGGCTGCCTTCGCTTATGCAGCATTCATTATCTACAAGACTTTGGCATTTGGAGATCCGGTACGGGGTTACCCTTCGCTGATGGTGGTGCTGCTTTTCTTGGGTGGGGTGCAGCTTATCAGTATCGGTATTCTCGGAGAATATATCGGGCGGATGTTTGACGAAACCAAAAACAGACCACTGTATCTGGTACAGGAATATCGACCGGCGGATAACGTCCCGCACCAGTCTGAAATACCTGGTTCCCTTGATAGACTTCAAGGGACATGAGGCGATGGCTTTTGTGCAAGTCATCCAGTCTACAGGCGAGGGATTGCGAAACTGCATATTCATGCAGCAGGTATGGCTTGTCATCCTGGGTTATGGCCTCTTTCTGACTTTGCCTGCGGGCTGGTCGGGCTATGTAATCGGACATGATATTCTTAGCCACCTCGTCACGTCGCGGCATTTTGCGGATCAATTGTGGGCGGGCGACTGGTATCCCCGCTGGTTATCCGGCATGAATGGAGGCCTTGGTAGTCCCGTGTTCCAGTTTTATCCTCCGGTACCTTTCTACATTACAGCCTTGTTTCGACCCTTGGTGAGCTCTGATCCGGAGGGCTGGCATCAGCTGGGGCTGGCGGCCTCACTGGCAGTGATTGCCTCGGGCTTCACTGCGCATGCCTGGCTCAAGCGCCTGGCCGAGCAGCGGGCGGCGCTAATTGGTGCGGTGCTGTACATGAGTGCCCCCTATCATCTGGCGGTCGATCTTTATCAGCGTTTTGCCTTTGCCGAGCTGTGGGGATTCGTGTGGATGCCGCTGGTCATGCTGTTTGCGCGCGCGTCGATGCGTGGCGAGAAGGGCGCGCTGGCGGGGCTGTCCGTCAGTTATGCCCTGCTCATCATGACGCACCTGCCGACGACCTTGCTGTTCTCGTGGGTGCCTGTGGCTTATGCGTTGTGGATGGCCGAGCCAGGCAGCAGGATCAACTCATGCATACGGGTGGCCGGCGGCATGCTGCTGGGCATCGGACTTTCTGCCATTTACCTGGTGCCGGCCATGGCGACACAACGGCATGTTTTGTTTGACAGCATGAGTTCTGGTAATTTGCATTTCGCTAAAAATTTTCTCTTTAATGCGCTCTTTGTCAGTAGTAGCGCCAATGATTTCTTGTACTCTCTGGGATTTTCGGTTGCTGCCATGGTGCTGGTTGCTGGGGGTGTCTGGCTACTTGGACGAAAACCCCAGTCGGATGATGAACGCAGGGAGGCCATGTTCTGGATTACTACTGCCGCCCTTGCATTTTTCATGATGCTTTACCCCAGCAAGCCGGTTTGGGATTGGATTACGATTATCCAGAGGGTGCAGTTTCCTTGGCGCTTTGGGATATTGCTGACTTTTGCCATGATTGCGCTGGTCGTGTTGTGGGTGGATAGGCTAAGAGACCAAAAACTTTCTGCCCATTTTGCACCAACGCTGATATTAAGCATGATCGTTTTTTACCAGGCAATACCGACATTCAAGGAGTATCTACTTATTCGTCATTGGACTTCTGCGCCGAGCCTGAATAGCTTGATCGGCGGCATAGGCAGCGCCAACCCAACGACCAGAGCGCTATTGGATGCGGCGAAAATCAGCCGCTACAACTCCTTTCTGCCACGGTGGAGCAATCCTAGCCTATTTTTTGATACACCTGAAGCCGTGCAAGCCATGATCAAACTCACCGCCGAGTCCGACAAAGCCTATCTTGTGAGAGGCCGGGGCAGCGTGATGGTGCAGAGTTGGCAGCCTCCGCATATTGAATTGGCAGTCAAGGCAGAAACTGTATTGCATATAGGCGTGCTTCAGCTCTACTACCCCGGCTGGGTGGCAGAGCTGGAGGGTGGATCAACACAGCTTGAAGTGAAACCTTCAAGTCCGGATGGCCTGCTTGAGGTGCAAGTGCCGTCGGGCGTGCACCGAGTTTTGATAAGGCGTGAATCCCTACCGCAGGAGCGAGCTGGGCAGATTATCTCGGGCGTGTCGTTGGCTATACTGGCTCTGCTTGCCGGGTTTAGCTTCTGGCCGCGCCGACGGCGACCCGCAAATTAATACGACTATAAATCATTATGTCTGACGACCAAAAAACTGCTGCGGTTTCTCTCTATACCAAAGAGCAGTTTGATGACGAGTTGTTTCAGATATCCAAAACGAGGATATGTGCAGCGCATGCTAATCAGTATGCCTTTCTGTGGCATTTCTGGTCGCTGGAATCCGCAACGCGGAGGCCTCTATGATTCGGATAGCGGGTGATGTGCAATGGCGTCCATTACATCTTGTTATTCTACTTTTGTATGGTGCTTTTCTCACCTGGCCAGCCTTGTCGAACGGCTATATACCAAGCCGCGATGTACTGACCCATTTGCATTGGTTCACGAACTTCAGCCATCAGTTGTGGGCGGGTGAGTGGTATCCACGCTGGCTTGATGGGATGAATGGCGGTTTGGGTAGCCCGGTGTTTTTTTTCTACCCACCCCTTCCCTACTATTTCACGGCACTGCTGAAACCTTTATTTCACGCAGACCCGGAAGGCTGGCATCAACTTGGTGTTGCGGCATCCATGGCCGTTATTCTGTCCGGGTTTAGCACCTATAGTTGGTTGAAAAGAATCGGAGGGTCTACCCCTGCGCTGGTCGCGGCTATTGTTTATATGGGTGCACCGTACCATTTGGTAGTTGACCTCTACGATCGCTTCGCCTTTGCGGAATTGTGGGCTTTTGTTTGGCTACCGCTAGTGCTGTGGAGTGCTCAGGCAACGGTGGGCGGGAGCAGGAAAGCACTTGTGGGCTTGGCACTGAGCTATGCAGGGCTTCTTCTTACACACCTTCCGACCGCTATGATTTTTTCACCCTTGGCGCTGGCGTATGCAGTTTTTTGCACTGATAGGCGTGATCGGATGCGTGACATCATGGCCGTAGCTGGGGCTATGGCGCTTGGCACAGGGCTTGCCGCAACATTCTTGATTCCAGCACTTGCAACACAGAATAATATTTCACTATCTGATATGCGCGTGGGGCGCTTGTCGTATGTCTACCATTTCCTTTATTATGGTCCGCGTCCTACTGCAGACATTGCAGATATGCTGATCCAGCAAGGTCGCTATGTGGCTGCCGTGATGATTGCATGCGTAGCCGCATTTATTTTTGGTGGCCTGACAATGGCTCAACCGGAAAGGCGGCAAGCACATTTCTGGCTGGTCATTGCTGTTCTGGTGTTTGCCATAATGTTGCCGATGGCGCGTCCGCTCTGGGATATTCTCCCCCCGCTGCAAGTGACTCAGTTTCCCTGGCGTTTCAATATCCTGCTGACGCTGGCAATGACTGCGCTAATTGCTTTATGGGTGGCTTCCATCAAGCCTGAGGGTTCCAGATTTAGTCGGCTTCCGTTGTTGATCGTTTGTGTAGTCGTGATGGGACAATCGTTGCCTTCACTTGTTACCTATCTTGCTGTGGCGGCCTCACCCGGCGAACCCAGCATGGACAAGATGTTTGCCCAGTTCGGTTCGCTCAACAATGACACCAAAGAAAAAGTGTTGGCAGCTAAGTTGGCTGCTGATGTAGAGGAATATCGGCCAAGATGGGTGCCTTATGATATTTTTCACTCATCGCAGGCGCTTAGTGGCTTGTTGGCTCGAGTGCAAGCAAAGCATCAAGGGCAAGATAGTACGGTGAGTATTCTTTCACGATCACCGCGCCGCATTGTTCTGAGCGTGGATACGCCTGCTGAAGGCTGGGTGAAGTTGCCCCATTTTTATTACCCCGGGTGGCGCGCCATGACGGGTAGTCCAGCCACCCAATTGCCGCTCAGGCCATCGGTACAAGAAGGCCTGCTGGAAGTGAGTGTCAAGCCGGGACGACATGAAATTGTTCTTGAACTGGTGACCAGCATGGCAGAATGGATTGGCTGGGCAATTAGTGGCGTATCAGTCGTTTTGCTCGGTTTGCTCACGTTTCGAGCCTTCCGACGGCGTGAGCTCCCTCTGAGGTTTAATCCTCAACTGAATGGGATAAAAGACTTCAGTTAACTGCTGGGCATACGAAAAATAATACTGGGAGATATATCGAGTATGACAAATCAAGGCGTAGTGAGGGAGCGTACTGCATGGCTGTTGCTGGCAGCGGTGGTATTTTTCTGGGGTGTGAATTGGCCAGTGATGAAGTATGGCCTGCATTATGTTCCGCCACTAACCTTTGCTGCGTTGCGCCTGATCATGGGGGCGATTGTGCTGGCGGTTATAGCGGCTTGGCGGCATGAGTTGCGCTTTCCGCATCGGGAAGATTGGCCCTTGGTGCTGGGCGTGGGGCTGCTGCAGATGGCCGCATTTATGGGGTTGATCAATATAGGGTTGCAATATGTGCCCGCCGGGCGCTCTGCCATTTTGGCTTACACGACGCCGCTGTGGGTTGTGCCTTTGGCCGTGCTATGGCTGGGTGAATCGCTGACCGCGCTGCGCATTGTTGGGCTGGTGCTGGGGATGGCTGGCGTGGCGGTGTTGTTTAATCCGTTTGCTTTTGATTGGCATGATCCAAAAACCGTGCTGGGTAATGGCCTGTTGCTGTTTGCGGCATTGTTGTGGGCGATTTTGATTGTGAAAGTGCGCGGCCATCGCTGGAAAGGCTCACCGCTGTCGTTAATGCCCTGGCAGTTGATAGTGGCGGCGTGTGCGATTGCGCCCTTTGTCTTCTTTTTTGAAGA
>JAYTIQ010000121.1:0-5571 GCA_043731705.1 Rugosibacter sp. | reverse complement strand
GTGTTGAGGGCGACGCAAACCCGCTAGGGTAGTGAGTAAGGTGGATTTTCCGACACCATTTTTGCCCAGAATAGCCCAGCGTTCGCCAGGATTGACTTGCCAGTTCAGCGCATGGCATACGTCGGTATTGCCAATGCGCAAAGACAAGTCACGCGTGAAAATCAACGGCACTTCATGCAGAGTGCTACGCATGTTTTTCTCGACCGAGCAGAAATAAAAACACAGGCACGCCAATGAGTGCCGTGAGCACCCCGACGGGTAGCTGCTGCGGAGCAAGCACGGTGCGGGCGAGCGTGTCAGCCAATAGCAACAGGCTGCCACCGGCAAGCGTTGCTGCGGGTAGCAGCAAGCGTTGATCGTTGCCCCAGCCTAATTTCATCAGGCCCAAACGCGTGAGATGCGGAACGATAAGACCAATAAAGCCGATACTGCCAGCGGTGGTGACGGCTGTTGCTGTCGCGAGGGCGGCAAGAAAATAAATGCCCCGTTTGATCTGAGTTACTGAAATACCCAATGTTTGGGCAAGTACGTCACCACGCGCAAGGATATTGAGTTCGCGCGCAAAGGGCAGCGCTAGCACGAGGGATAGGGCAAGAATGGCCAGTGCCGGACGGGGTTCGCTGATCTGCCCGGCATCGCCCATCAGCCAAAATAACATGCCGCGCAACTGGCTTTCCGGTGCGATGGAGAGAATTAACGCAACGGCTGCGCCACAACCGGCAGCGACGATGACGCCGGTGAGTAAGAGCCGTGTGCGTGTCCAGCTGTTGTCGCCATGCGCCAGGCCAAAGACGATGAACATGGCAGCAAGTGCCCCGCCAAAGGCAGCGAGGTTAACCAGCCACAAGGCAACACCCAGCAACATCGCTAACAAAGCACCCACTGCCGCGCCACCTGATATGCCTAACACATAAGGATCGGCGAGCGGGTTGCGCAATAAAATTTGCATCAACGCGCCGGCGAGTGCCAATAATCCGCCGCAAGCAAAAGCACCGAGTGCCCGCGGCAGGCGCAGGCCGCGTATTACTTCGACGGCAAGCGATGCTTCGCTTGTTGGTGTGCCACCCCCAAGCGCGGTGAATATGTCAGCCGCAGTCACAGAAATGCTTCCCGCCGCCACTGCATTGAGCAAGCTCAACCCTGCCAGGGCAAGCAGCAATAGCAAAACAAAAAAAGCACGGCGGCGGGAGGGCATGGTTATTGTTTTGTGCCTGTGATGGGCGTACTGGGTTTTCCCGATGGATTACTTGGGTGCATAGCGAACTCCAAGGAATACATTGGCTCGCGGTTGCGCATAGCTCCAGGCCGTCTCATACACTTTGTCGAACAGGTTATTCACGCGGCCTTCGAGCGTCCAGTCTTGTCCGAGTTTGTAACTGCCATAGAGATTAACCACTTCATATTGATCCAGTGGTTTGGTTTGTGTGGCCGTATCAAAGCGATCACCAACTGCATTCAATTCTGCGCCCAGTGTCCATGGGCCGGGTGCGTAGCTGACTGAGAATTTGCCCATCTGCGCTGCTCGGCGTGGCAAACGATTACCGGTGCTTTGATCAATGGGTTTCATGAAGTCCAGCCCCGCATCGGCATTCCAGGCGCCATAAGTCAGGCCATAACTGAGGCTGGTACCAGTGATGCGGGCGCGATTAACATTTTTTGGTTTTAATTTATTCGCGGGCGGTGGAAAGGCTGCGTTGATGATCAAGTTTTCTATGCGGTTGTCAAAATAGGTAATGCTGGCACGCTGGTGCTCATGATTCCAGTTGAGGCCGACTTCACGGTTTTTGGCAAATTCAGGGTTCAGATCGGGGTTGCCAGTATAGAAGCTTGTGTTGGGAGAGTAGAGCTGGTTAAAGCTCGGCGCTTTGAATGCGGTGCCGTAAGCTGCACGCGCCTGCCAGTCAGTATTTAAGCGGTAACCATAGGCAAGACTGCCAGTGGTTTTGCCGCCGAATTGGGAATTGTCGTCGTAACGCTGGGATACTTGCCAGCTGTGGTTTTCCCAGTTGCCGTTATAGCCTGCGATGAAGGAGTCTACCGTTCGATTTTTGAGCTTGAAATTGGTGGTGCTCTCAACATTCTGGCGTAGATGTTCGGTGGCGAGCATCAGGCTGCCCAGCGGCAGCTTGATGTCATTTTGCCAGGTCCATTGTTTTTGTTCCGTAGCAAACAGGCTTCTGCTTGGCGCAAAGCTTTCCGACCAGTCTTTGGATTCGCCATAGCGCAAGGTGGATGTCCAGATTTGGGCGAGTTGATTGCGGCTATAGATTGTCCAGGCACGATTGGTGTCATTGCTGTAAGAATCGACGGGTGGTTTAGCGCCATCGTAATGATTGGTACTGTCCGTGTTGAGTAGTGTGACGCCAAGTTCATGACCTGCAGCAGGACGGAAGGCCAAGCGCCCAGACCAAGCGGTGTTCTGATAAGGATCGCTGTCTGGATTGTAATTGCTGCCAAAGCGCACAGGATCGGCGGCGACATTCATGCCATCCGTTTCGAGTTTTGACGCTCGCAAGCTGTAAGACCATTGCTCTGTGCCGCCAGAAATCCCCGCTTGTGCCTCAAACGTGCCATAACTGCCTGCACCGACAAAGATTTCCGGTCGCAGCTTGCCTGCACCTTGTTTGGTAAAAACTTGAATCACACCACCAATGGCGTCCGAGCCATACAGACTGGATGCAGGGCCGCGCAAAATTTCGATACGCTCGATTTGCGAGAGTGGCAGGTTGGTGAACGAGGGCGTTGCCTTGGTTGCAGAGCCTAACGGCATGCCATCGACTAGCAGCAGCGTGTGTCCGGCATTGGTGCCGCGAATGAAAATACTGGATTCTTTACCCAAGCCGCCATTGGTCACGAGCTGTACGCCAGGTTGGCGGGAAAGCAGTTCTGGCAGGGTTGTGGCACCCGCTTGTTCGATCGCTTCGCGGTCGATGATAGTGACGTCAGTCAGTTGCTCATTAATGCGTGTTGGCTGGCGAGTAGCGGTGACGACAACTGCGCCAAGGTCGGTTTCTTCTTCATGCGCGTGGACGACAAAAGTAGCAAGAATGGCGGTGGTCAAAACGGTGATACGAAATGGATGATTCATGAAGTGACTCCTGTATCCGGCGTGCGTCCCCGCAGCCGGTGGTTCAAAAAATTAGGCGCTTGGGAGAGGGGAGTCGAAGGAGTCTGTCGCAGCTGAATTTTGCATAAAGAGCTGCAGGACAGAACACACCCGACACCACGACCCCGCAGCATCTGATACGAATGTCCATGGCCGGTCTCCGGGCTTGAAAGTTTTGCTGTCTCGCCTTCCCGGAATCAACTGATTCCAGTGGCATTGTGAGGCAGCCGCACTTCCTTACCGTTGCGGGGGCAGCGCCGGAATTGATTTTCTGGGTAGAAATATCGCACCGGCTTCCCGTTTAATCCGGCATGAAAACTCATGCGCGGACACCACGAACACATTAAGCTTTAACAAAACAACCTGTAGCTTTTACAACTTACCAGCGATATTCAACACTGGCATAGCCATTGCGACGATCTTCCGGATAGGCATTGAAAGAAGTGAACGCGCCATTGACAATGCCATACGAATAGAACTTCTTGTCAAACAGATTATTGATGCCGGCTGCCAGACGCACGCGGCCGATGTCATGGGATAGTTTGATATCAGCCGTGGTGTAGGCGGGCATATCGCGAAAACGATTGGACTGGTCATTGTCATAGCGCTGACTGCCTACATAATTGAAGGCGAATGTCCCGCGTGTCGTGGGTGTTGCTTGCCAGCCCAATGTGGTGCCAAAGCGCTGTTTAGGCACTAGCGGTACGTCATTTCCGGCAACATCCACGCCGCCATATACGCCTTCGCGAAAGCGAGCGGTGGTGTAGGTGTAATGACCGGCGATGTCCATCCGATCAATGAGCATGGTTTTTCCTTCCAGCTCAAAACCACGTCGCCGTGTTGGCGACAGATTGATGTTGGCAAAAATCAGTGCATTGAAGTGCAGTTCGTCATGCAGATCAATTTCAAATACACTGGCGCGCATGCTGGACTTCGCATCATGCCATTGCACGCCAAGTTCCCGCTCGCTGGATCGTTGCGGTTTCAACAGCGGCGCACAGGGCGGGAAAAAGCAACGGTTCTCGTCGATATTGGCAACTCGGAAGCTACGGCTCAGGCGACCATAGGCTGAGAAGCCTATGCCAAAATCCTGTTGCAGCGCTAGTTCTGTAGCGGATAAATGATGCTCGGTACGCTCTTTAGGTATCGGTGTTAGACGCTCTTCCTGATCCTGTTGCACGTTCTCGCGGCGTGCGCCTAGCGTCAGGCGAGTGCGTGGCGTTAACGCCAGCTCATTGCGGAAATAAACTGCACGATTGGTCTGGTTGCCCGACTCGTCACGATTGCCAAAGCCGCTGGTCGTGACGTTGGTATAGTCCCAGTCGATCCAGTCGATACCGGCAGCAAACCGGTTTTGCATCCCGCCTAGTGTCGCCGTCCACAGCAGGCGTGGCGAAATACTGGTGGCATCGACGTTGGCGTCGCCCAAGCTCGAAAAACCAAAACCATAGTCAAAGAAGGCACGAGAATCCTTGTTCCGTTGATTGACGTCCAGTCCTAGCGTCAAATCACCAAAACGTTTTTCGGCAGTCACTCCGAAACGCTGGCTGCGCGAGTTGGCATAGTCGTTGGGTGTCGATGTGCCGCGCGGATCGCTGGCTAATTCTGCTTCAGTGCGCGCACCGGGCAAGCGGGCTTTCTGATCATCTGCACCCAGATTGATGGCGACGAAGCTATCGATGCCACCCAGGCGCAATTCACTATTGATGACATCTTGTTTAAAGCGATTGTTTTGTCGGTAGTTGTCGCTTTCCACATGCTGGACATGCGCATTAACTCCCCAACCGCTACCGCCAAATTGTGCATTAGCGCGCAGATCGTGCAAGTCGTGACTGCCTGTGGTAGCTGAAACAACACCGCCATTTGTTGCATCTCGTGCTGATCGAGTAATGATGTTGATGGTGCCGCCTGTCGCACCGCTACCATACATAACGGCGCCGGCTCCGCGCAAAATCTCGATGCGTTCGATGGCGTTGAGTGGAATGGATGACAGGCGCGCCGTAGTCAGTTCGTTTTCCGAGAGACGCTGGCCATTGACTAGGATTAGTGTGTTCTGGTCCCCGGTAATCCCAAAACCACGCAGGTCAACCGGCGAATCAGGAACGCCGAGAAAATTGATGCGGGTGTGCACCCCGCCCAGCTTGGTGAGTACTTCAGCTACGGTAGTAGCTGAGCTGTCGCGGATATCATCGGCAGTGATGACTTGTACGGCTATCTGCTGACTGAGCGCTGAAGTGTGAAAACGGTCGGCGCTGACAATTACCGTGGCTTCGTCAGCGGGCACGGCGTGGACTAAAGATGTAGCAAAGGAAGACGTGATAACCACCAGCAAAAGGGCGGTACGTCCAGCGATGGATTTAAAGAATGGGTGACTCATGAAGTGACTCCTGTATCCGGCGTGCGTCCCCGCAGCCGGTAGCTTAAAAAACCAGAAGTGTGAGGAGGGGAATCGAAGGCGTTTGTGT
>JAYTIQ010000120.1:0-5076 GCA_043731705.1 Rugosibacter sp. | reverse complement strand
GCGTGCGAGAGCAAGCGGTCGTAATCTTTACGCTGACTCTCGTTCAAACGCCCTTGACGCTGCCGCGCCAGTTCAGCGCCATCTACCGTGGCCTGGCCTTCGACCATCATGCGCGGCAAGGTACCATCTTTGACACGGTTGTAACCGATATCAAAAGCTGCGATGCTGGCTTTAACATTCACCTCTGATTCACGTATCGCCTCGTGAAATGGCTCACGGGGCAAATCAAACGCAGGGGAAGCAATCGCTGCGCCTAACAACAAGGCATTACTGGTCAGTGCAGGCAAGCCGGCTTCCAACACCAATCGCTGTGCATCCACCACGTTGTGTCGCCCAGGTGCCAATTCAGCCACAGCGCGCGCGATGATTGAAGAATCATAAATACCGCCTTCAGCCGGCATTTTTTCCATCGTCGTCAAATAGCGCGTGCTATTGCCGATGATGCTGCAAGTTGGCGAAGCAAAGCCGCCAAATACCAGACGGCCTAGCTCGAGAAGCTCTTGACCGATCAGCAAATCAACGTCCCCCGGTGTGGCAAATACGGAGGTAATCGGCGTTTTGCCTTGGCCAGGGATGGCTTCGCAGTAATAAGTTACTGTGCCCGCACGTTGTGATAACCCCAGCAAACCAATGCTGGTCGCGCGCCAACCGGCATTAATCAGTCCATGCACCAGCCAATCACTCAATACACCACCGCCTTGTCCCCCGACTGTGCCGATAAGAATGCGCTTGGCACGCGGGCGGTCTGCTGAGATGGTTCCAGTCGATACGTTTGCTACAGTCGTCGTTGCAGTATTCATTTTAGGCGGCTTCCTTGCTGGTTACGGGGGCACGCGCGGCGGGACTGCCGACCAGCAAGCGGGAAACGCTTGCCTTGATCTTTTCCAGCCAGCTGGCGTTTTCGATTTTTGTCACTTTGAAAAATGACGGGCACAACTGTGCAGCAGTGGTGATCTCACCGCACACGCCACAACCCACACAGGTAGTATCAATCGCGGCAATCGGCGCGGTACGCAAGCTGTTCGGCCCTTCTTTTAGCGTCAAGGATGGGCAACCGTTAAAGCGCATACAGGCGTGGTCGCCCACGCAGACTTCGGCATCCACGCCCAAACGATCAATCTCCACCCGCTCACCGGCTTTAATGGCTTTGTCACGCTCTGGCTTGACGCGGCGTTGCTTTTGCAGCTGGCATTCCGCTTCGGAAATCAACACCCGAATTTTGGGAATTTTCGTATCGCGACGATAACGATCCATGATCTCTTTGAATGCCTTGAAATCGTAAGGATTGACACGCTCAACATCCCTGACCCCCATGCCACGGAAGGTGTTCTCAATGCTCATGTCCGAACCGACCTCTTCGCCTGTCATCAATTTTCCGACGTTGGGGTTTTCATGTGCGCCGGTCATGGCGGTCCATTTATTATCGGCCACAATGTAAATCGCATCTTGCCGGTTATAAATGGCATTCGCAGCCGACGTGTTAAAGGCGCTGTGCCATAAGGTGCCATCGCCCACAACGGAAACATTCTGTTGCTTTGACAAGGCTGAAATGCCTGTGGCAGCAGCCAAGCCGCCGCCCATGCCCATGTTGGAATCGGCCATGCCAAACGGCGCGTAGGCTGCCATGCCATAACAGCCTACATCGCCACCATGCCATTCTTTTTGCCCGGTTTTGTATTCCTCAATTTTCATCTGAGCAAAAATCGGCCGTTCAGGGCAACCCGTGCAGAAGGTTGGAATCCTGGGTGGCACAGGTGCGGGGAAAAGACTCACCGCCTGGCTCTTGCGGGAAAGCACTTCAGCCAACGTTGCGGTCGGGCTCAAGGCAAGTTCAGGCATGGCTTCGGCAATGAACCTGGCCAAGGGCTGGGCTACGCGATCAGGGAGCAATTCGCCATATTTCGGGATAATGTCATGGCCATAAAACTTGGTCGTGATGCCGCGCTTTTGCATCAATGTACGCATCTGCATTTCCAGCAACTCAGGCTGACCTTCTTCAACCAGCAGCACATGGCTCTTGTCTTTGATGAAGTTGGCAATTTGATCATCGTTCAGCGGATGAATCACATTGAGTTGCAACAGTTGCAGACGTGAATCCATATCACCAAACTCGTCAGCCAACCCGAGCAGACTTAACAGCCGCATAGTGGTATTAAATGTCGTGCCATGCGTGATGATGCCCACTTTGGCGTTCTCATGGCCAAAGTATTCGTTCAGTTTCCGCTCAACCACCAAGCGTGCGGCAGTGGGCAGACGACTCTCAAAGCGTGCGGACTCCTGGTTATACGAGTTCGGCGGGAACGGAAACGTTGCTGGGTCGCGCTTGAAATCAATCGCTTTGTTGTTAGTATTGATCTTGGCCATGACATTGTCGCCCACCGTCACCCGGGCATTGCAATGCGAGAGCTGCGGGCGAACCAGCAAGGCAACAACCGATTGGCTATCACGCGAGATATCCATGCCTTCTTTCACCATGCGATGCAACACCTGCGAATCGCCCCGCGAATCAATCACGATGATGCCGGATTTCACACCCCAGGACAGAGTCCGTTGCAACACAGAAGTGCTCGAACCACCATAATCTTCACCAACGACAATCATCGCACCTTCTTTGACACCGATCTGCGAAACGTGATCCACCACGTCCTGACCCACGCCATTGCCCAGCACCTTCCAGGTAACCGCACCACGCACCGGGCCATAAACAGAGGTTGTCAGTAGCGCGGCAGCTGCCATCTCGTTGCTGGATGTTTCAAAAAATACACCATACTTTTTGAGTACCGTCTCGTAGGCGTCAGCCGCAGCATCCATCACATTGGCCACCGGCGAGCCGGGGTAACCGCCGATATAGCTGATACCGGATTCGAGCAGCGCTTTTAACACCACCAGCGCGCCATCGCCATACAGTGTGTCGCCGTGTTTGCCTTCTAATTCGGCAATTTGTTCGGATGCATATGAGTGTGCCATTTTGTTGCTCCTCTAATAGTAATTATCGTCGTACTTCGTTTTCCTGCTTTCATTTTCTCTCATTGCAACCCGCCCCACAAGAAAAGAATGATGCGCTTGCTTTAACATTGACTGCTTTAACAATAATCGCCGTCTTGCCAGCGCCGACTTTCATGTGAATTTAACGTCCTTGAAAATTTGGTGGTCGTTTCTCGCCAAAAGCCTTAAGGCCTTCTTTTTGATCTTCGGTCGTAATCAGAAAAGCCATGGCTAGCGCCTCTACATCCATGAAGGCATCAAAAGGCATGCGCAGTGCATCACGCAGCGCCTTTTTCGCCAAGCTGTGCGCCACTGTTGGTCCTGCCGCTAATTGATCGGCAATTTTCTGGCCTTCTTTTGTTAATTCACTGGTGGGAACTGTCCAGTTATACAAACCGATGTCGGTTGCCTCCTTGGCTGTTAAGGTTTTGTTTAACAGCACAATTTCCTTTGCCCGCGTCATGCCCACGCGATGCGCCAGAAAATACAGCGCGCCCGAATCCGGCATCGCGCCGATTTTGCCAAATGCCGGAATAAACGAAGCCTCTTCGCTGGCCAACACTAAATCAGTCGCCATGACCAAACTGATGCCCGCGCCTGCGGCTGGCCCATTGAGCACCGCCAGCACGGGTTTATCAAGCATCACGATGGAACGAATGAGCGGACGCATTTCGATATCCAGAAAATGCAGCACTTCGCTGGGTGAGTGGTTTTTGAAAATAGACTTCAAATCCCCCCCCGCGCAAAACACCGGACCTTCACCAGTGAGCGACACGGCACGTAGTGCCGGGTCGCGCGCGGCTTCAGCAAAGGCACCGGACAAGGCACGCACGCAGGCGGCATCCAAAGCATTGCGCACTTGAGGGCGCGTGATGGAAATTTCCATCACCGCACCACGGCGAGAAACGGAAATGGTTTTCTCTTGGCTCATTAGCAACTTTCCGATCAGGCGTTTTTAAAGTTGGGCTTTTCTTTCGCCTTGAAAGCGCGCACAGCTTCTTCATGGTTAGCCGTACGGAAAGTTAGCCCTTCCAAGCCTAGCGACGCATCAATCACCTGATTCAAAATCATGCGCAAATACAGATTGACCGACCGCTTGGTCATCTCTATCCCCAAGCGTGGGCCATTAGCCATGCGCTCGGCAAAAGCGTAGGTTTTGGCTTCCAGTTCAGCCGCAGGTACGGCGTAATTCACCAGACCAATTTCCGCTGCTTGTTTGCCTGTGAGTGGATCACCCGTCATGAGGTATTCTTTCGCGCGATTGGGGCCGATCAGCAAAGGCCAAATGATCGCGCCACCGTCCCCTGCAGCAACACCGACAGACACATGCGAGTCGGCAATTTTTGCGTTCTCATCCATGAAGCTCACATCGGCAAACAGGCCCAGCGTTGCACCCAGACCCATGGCAGCACCATTGATCATGGAAATAACGGGCTGCCGCGCATCAATCAGCGCGCGTAAAACCTCAACGCCTTCACGCAAGACCTTGCTGTAATCGTCGCCATCTCCATTGCTTAGCACCTTGATCCAGTCAAGATCGCCTCCGGCACAAAACGCACGGCCGGCGGGATCGCCTGTTAAAACAATGGCACCGATGGTTTTATCCAGGGCTGCTTCGCGCAAGGCCTGAGGCAATTCTTCATGCATGAAGGCATCAACGGCATTGCGTTTTTCAGGCGAGCTTAGTTTGATAGTAAGAATTCCACCTTTACGTTCAAGAATCAACCGCTGATACTTTTTGCTCATTTCTCTCTCCAGAATTAAATTAAATTTTTTAACACCTTTTTACTACACTCGTACGCGATGCCACAATAAATTCCTTTACCTGCCATTCATTTCTATGCCACACCTTCCCATCGCTTGATACCTGGTACATTGATATTGAACTGGTCCAGCACCCGACCTGCCATTTGCGTGACCGCGTCATCCAATGAGCACGGCCCAAGATAGAACGAAGGGACGGGCGGCATGATAATGGCACCGGCTTCTGTGGCTAAAGTCATGTTGCGCAGGTGGATCAAATTCAATGGCGCTTCCCTTGTAACCAACACCAGCTTGCGCCGCTCTTTGAGCGTGACATCCGCCGCGCGG
>JAYTIQ010000119.1:0-5088 GCA_043731705.1 Rugosibacter sp. | reverse complement strand
TCAGTCATGGCAATTTTGCGCAGCGTGGGAAGGGCAGCATCTTACGCGGTTATGAGGTATTTAGCTGTAATTATTGGCCTATTAACTACATATCAGGGTTTCATTAAATACAAGAGGCTGGCTATATGCCTTCCCCAAAGAGGACTGGCCATGTATTGGCGTATCGTCAGCGCCGACTTTTTGCAGGCAACATAAAAAACTCGATCTTAGCCACTGTAAAATCACCATTCTAAAAAAACTGCATATGAGGATCAGATTGTGGAAAATAAGCGCGCCATCGAATGTGATTTTTTGATTGTTGGTGCAGGCTCGGCCGGTTGTGTATTGGCTAATCGCCTGAGTGCAAAAGATACGGATGAAGTCGTGTTGCTCGAAAGCGGTAAAGCCATGGACAACTTGCTGTTGCGCATGCCCAAAGGTTTCGGCCAACTCATGTTTGATACCAAATATGTGGCGCGCTTTGAAACGGAGCCTGAACCCAGCACTGCTGGCGTTGCTGAGTCATGGCCACGCGGCAAACTGATAGGCGGTTGCAGCTCTGTGAATGGTTTGTTTTACACCCGCGGTCAGCCGGAAGATTTTAATGACTGGGAAGCCCTGGGTAATTCGGGCTGGGGTTGGAAGCATATTGCGCCGTGCTTTAAGTCGCTTGAAAACCACGAGCTAGGCGAAGATGACGTGCGCGGTGTGGGTGGCCCAATGAACATTAGCCGCCACACAACGCCGCATCAGCTGTGCGATGAAGTGATCGAGAGCGCTGTGAATACCGGGCTGCCGCGGCGTGCCGACACGAACCGTCCTGAGCAGGAAGGCATCGGTTATGTTTCTTACACTGCCAAAAATGGCAAGCGCATGGATGCTGCCACGGCATTCATCAAACCGATTACACAGCGCCCTAACTTAAGGATATTTGAACAAACCGAAGCGCTAAAAATTCTGTTCACCGGCAATAAAGCCACCGGCTTGCTGGTAAAAGATGCTTCCGGCACTTATGAAATCAAGGTTCGTAAAGAGTTGATTATCAGTGCCGGGACGCTCGAATCGCCTAAATTGTTGCAACTCTCCGGCGTCGGCCCTAAAGCATATCTGCAAAAATTTGATATCCCCGTGGTGGTTGATCTGCCCGGCGTCGGCCAAAATTTGCATGATCACCGCTTATTGTGTGTCCAGTACCGCGTGAATAAACCCATTAGCATTAACCCTGGCTTGAAAGGGCTGGGCTTGGTCAAAAACCTGCTGTATTACCTGCTGACATCCAAGGGCATTATGTCCACCGGCTCACACGATGTCATCGCCTTTCTCAAGTCAGACCCTGCATTAGATCGTCCCGATATGGAGCTCATCATGGGTGCCATGTCGACCAAGCCGGGGAAGATGAGCATGGATGTCGAAAACGAGCATGGCATCATGTTTGTCGGCTACCAATTACGCCCCAAGAGCCGTGGCGAAGTCATGATTCGCTCAGCGGACCCGCAGGCAAAGCCGATTATCCGCCCCAATGCCTTGGTGCATCCTGATGACTTGGCCTACGGTCCGAAATTAGTTAAAGCCATTCGCAAAATCTGTGCGACCAAACCGATTGCCGATACCATCTCGTTTGAAACCTTTCCCGCAGATTTGGTCAAGACCGATGCAGATGCCGAGAAATACTATTTGGAATATGGCGGCACCGTGTATCACCCTGTAGGCACGTGCATGATGGGGCAGGGCGCTGATGCCGTGGTGGATGAGCGCCTGCGTGTTCGCGGTATTGAAGGGCTGCGCGTAATCGATGCCTCGGTGATGCCCCTCATTGTTTCAGCCCACACGCACGCCGCAACTATGGCAATTGCCTGGCGTGGCGCGGAAATGATCGCTCAAGACTGGCAATGAACAGCATCTGAAATCCCAGGTTCGCGGTAGACGCCATCCCAAACTCAGGGGGCAGACGGCTACCGCGCAAAAGAGTGATCTGAAGTGCGTCGTTAAAACGTCACTACGGAGCGAATCGACTTGCCTTCGTGCATCAAATCGAAGGCATCGTTGATCTGTTCAATCGGCATCACGTGGGTAATCAGATCATCGATATTGATCTTGCCCTCCATATACCAATCCACAATCTTGGGCACATCCGTCCGGCCACGGGCGCCGCCAAAAGCTGATCCTTGCCAGACACGGCCGGTGACCAGCTGAAAAGGGCGAGTAGAAATTTCCTTGCCTGCACCGGCCACGCCGACGATCGTGCTCACGCCCCAGCCCTTGTGACAGCACTCCAGCGCCTGGCGCATCAGGTCCACATTACCCACGCATTCAAAACTGTGATCTGCACCTCCCTTGGTCAAGCCGACGAGATAGGGCACCAGATCACCTTCGACTTCACGCGGATTCACAAAATGTGTCATGCCGAATTTTTCCGCCAGCGCCTGGCGCGACGGGTTGATATCCACGCCGACAATCATGCTCGCACCCACCATGCGTGCCCCCTGAATCACATTCAGCCCGATGCCGCCCAAACCGAATACCACGACACGGTCGCCCGGCTTTACTTTGGCCGTGTTGATCACCGCGCCAACGCCTGTAGTGACTCCGCAACCGATATAGCAAACCTTGTCAAAGGGCGCATCCTTGCGGATTTTGGCGACGGCGATTTCAGGCATCACCGAATACTGTGCGAAGGTGGACGTACCCATGTAATGAAATAAGGGCTTGCCATGTAAGCTGAAGCGGCTGGTGCCATCAGGCATCAATCCCTGACCCTGTGTTGCGCGAATCGCCTGACACAGATTGGTTTTTTGCGAGAGGCAATATTCGCATTGCCGACACTCCGGTGTGTACAACGGAATCACATGATCCCCAGGCTTGACGCTGGTCACGCCAGCGCCTACCTCGACCACGACACCGGCTCCTTCGTGGCCAAGAATTGCCGGAAAAATCCCTTCGGGATCATCGCCCGACAAAGTGAATGCATCGGTGTGACACACGCCGGAAGCCTTGATTTCCACCAGCACTTCGCCTGTTTTGGGGCCGGCCAGAGTAACAGTTTCAATCGATAATGGAGCACCAGCCTGATAGGCGACAGCGGCTTTGACTTGCATAGTGTTCTCCTGAAATGAAGGCATTAGTTTATGGCATGTAACGTTCATTGCATGTTCACGATCATAAATCGTGCCGCACGGCGGAGTCCTATGATGATGGCGCCGCATCATCAACGCCGACTTTCTTTGATCAAATGAAATCAGGTCGAATTTTTCGGCTTGAATTTCGTGATTTAATCTAGGCGAATCGGACGTATGTCATCGGATGTATTTTGTTCGCAAAAAGACTTTCTGCCACCCTTGGCCATTGCCACGCTGTTGCCCTATTTACAACAGACTCAGCGTATCAATGATGCTAATCACGCCGTACTGGTATGCAAAAAAAATACTCTGATCTCATCCTTACCCATCTCGCTCTTGTACTGCTGGCGGCTGGTTGCGTGCTGGTGCTTTGGCCTTTCCTGACGGCGCTGATATGGGCGGCTATCCTGGTGTCCACCAGCTGGCCGGTTTTTCTATCACTGAATCGGCTGCTGAGAGAACGACGTATTCTTGCCGCAAGTCTGATGACATTAATTGTTACCTTGGCGTTATTGGGGCCAGTCACTGCTGTCGCCTTGGCACTAGCCGACAATGTCGCAGAACTCGCGCGCGTTGCTGCCGCCTTGCTCAAAAACGGACTGCCCGATGCACCTGTCTGGTTGACCGGTCTGCCTCTGGCAGGTCAGATGATTCACGATTACTGGCAAGAGTTAGCGCATGATGGTCAGCAGCTGACACATACGCTGGAAAGGTTTGCAGAACCAGCACAAGCAGTAGCCCTTGCAGGGGGGCGACTAATGGGCAAGGGTGTGCTGGATATGGGCCTGTCCGTATTTCTTTCCTTCTTCTTTTTCCTGCATGGCGAAGCGCTGGCCTCACGCCTCTATATCACGCTGGAACATTTGGCTGGCAGTCACGCACTTTACCTGCTAGGTATTGCTCGCAGTACGGTAACGGGTGTGGTCTACGGCATCCTTGGCACCGCGCTGGCGCAAGGCGTGCTGGCTGCCATCGGTTTTGCTATTGCCGGCGTTCCAGGTGCGGTCTTATTGGGTGTCACTACCTTTTTCCTGTCTGTCATTCCGGTGGGGCCGCCTATCGTCTGGGGCGGCGCGGCCATCTGGCTGTTTCAGCAGGGCCAGCTGGGCTGGGCTATTTTTGTAGCCCTGTGGGGGCTCTTTGTAGTAAGCACCGTGGACAATGTCATCAAGCCTTTCATCATCAGCCGAGGCGCAAAACTGCCTTTCGCCATCGTATTCCTCGGTGTGCTAGGGGGCGTGCTGGCATTCGGTGTCATCGGCGTTTTTCTTGGCCCAACCCTGCTCGCCGTGGGCTACAGTTTGGCTATTGAGTGGACATCAGCAACGGCATCGCAAGCAGCGGCTAATAATAAAGACAGGGAGTAACGCTCCAGCAGGCGAACTGCGCATCGGATCGCTTGATTTAATTCAGCCTTTTTATCATCGCGGCACAGTAACAACGACTTTACCAATCTGCTGATTGCTCTCTAGATAGTGGTAAGCGTCGACAATCCGATCCAGCGTAAAGGTCTTGGCAATGATCGGCTTGAGGCTCTTGTCTTTGAGGCCAGAGAGGATGAATTCACAGGCGGCTATGTGTCTTGTCTTATTGGCCATGTCTGGAAAAATGAGATAGGGGCGCATGGTGAGCGACTTTCTCATGGCCTGCATATAGGGGAAAGGAGTCTCTTGCCCTCGGCCGCTCAGGTTGCCATAAATCACGAAGATGCCACGCGGGCCAAGTGCTGCGGCCAAGTCACTCACGCCGGGCCCGGCAATGGGGTCGAACACCATACGCGCGCCCTTGCCGTGAGTAATCGCCATGACGCGCTCGGCGATATTTTCTTCTTCACTAACGATGACGTGTGGCGCACCGGCAGCGAGTAGCGCGTCGCGTTTTTCTGCCGTGCGCGTGACTGCGATAGGTATCGCGCCGAAGCGATGGGCCACCTGAATGGCAGCCAGACCAACGCTGCTGGAGGCGGCGGTGATGATGACGGCGTCAGATGCAG
>JAYTIQ010000118.1:0-2374 GCA_043731705.1 Rugosibacter sp. | reverse complement strand
TTGCCGCCGACTTGCGCGGCAACGTAGCTGACTAATTCGCCCGCCTTGAAGCGGCTGGTCAGGTCAGCCGTTACGCCTGCAATCAGGCTCACTTTGCCCTCATTCACCGCAGCGAGCAGGATCACGGCAGACTTCAACTTGTCTTTCAGCTTGTCCATGGTTTCGCGCATCGCATTCACGTCCGCCGTATCCAGCCTGGCCGCCAGCATGCTCACGCCATTCACCTCGACCGCTTGTGCGGCCAGATAATCGCCCTGATGCGCGGCGAGTTTTGAAGTCAGGCGCGCAACCTCCTTTTCCAGTTGTTTTACATGGTTCAGCATCTGCGTCACGCGCTCGGCCACTTCTGGTACAGGCGACTTGATTTCGGCAGCCACCGTGTCGAGCAGGAATTGGCTGCCCTGGATTTGCGCCAGCGCAATATCGCCGCATACGGCTTCGATGCGCCGTACGCCCGCAGCCACGCCGGTTTCCAGCGTGATCTTGAACAGGCCGATGTCGCCTGTGCGCGTCACATGCGTGCCGCCGCACAGCTCACGGCTGCTACCGATTTCCAGCACGCGCACCTCGTCGCCATATTTCTCGCCGAACAGCATCATGGCGCCGGTTTTTTTCGCTTCTTCCAGCGGCAGCACGCGGGCATTCGTGGCGGCATTGGTGAGGATTTCCGCATTCACTTGTTGTTCTATGTGCGTAATGTCGGCGCTGCTCAAAGGCTGGGTGTGGGCAAAGTCAAAGCGCGTTTTGCTGGCATCCACTTGCGAGCCTTTTTGTTGCACGTGGGGGCCTAAACGGTCGCGCAGTGCTTTGTGCAGCAAGTGCGTGGCCGAGTGGTGGCGCGCGGTGCGCGCACGGGCTGCGGTATCCACTGCCGCCGTCACGTCCAGACACGGATTAAAACCAGCGCCGATCTTTAACAAACCCGTCGTAACCACACCGTGATGGCCAAACACATCGGCCTGGATTTTCTGCGTGTCTTCCACGCTGAAAATTGCCCCGCCGCCGCGCAGCTCGCCACGGTCGCCCGCCTGGCCGCCGGATTCGGCATAGAACGGCGTGCGATCGAGCACTACGACGCCCAGCTCACCTTCCGCCAGCGCATCCACCGCGACGCCCTCCTTGTACAAGGCGAGCACCTTGGCCTGGGTTTCCAGCGTCGCATAGCCCTGAAAATCGGTCGGCGCGCCCGTGTATTCCACCTGCGTTGCCATGGTGAATTTACCCGCGGCGCGGGCTTGTTCCTTTTGCCGTTGCATAGCCACATCGAACGCCGCTGCATCCACAGTAACGCTGCGTTCGCGGCAGATGTCGGCGGTTAAATCCAGCGGAAAGCCGTAGGTGTCGTGCAGCTTGAAGGCGGTCTCGCCGTTGAAAACAGTGCGCTGTTGCTGCTGCATGGCCAACAATTCCGTTTCCAGAATCGCCATGCCGTTTTCTATCGTGGCAAAAAAGCGCTCTTCTTCTTGCTTTAACAGCGCCATGATGTGCGAACGTTCCGCCAGCAGTTCAGGATATGCCGCGCCCATGTCAGCCACCAGATCGGGCACCAGCTTATGGAAGAATGCCGCGCGTACGCCGAGCTTGTAGCCGTGGCGAATCGCGCGGCGGATGATGCGGCGCAGGACATAGCCTCGGCCTTCGTTGCCGGGAATCACGCCATCGGCAATCAGGAAAGACGTGGCGCGGATGTGGTCAGCCAGCACCTTGAGCGAGGGGCTGTCGAGGTCGTCGCACTGCGTCTCGCGCGTAGCGGCCTTGATCAGGTTCTGGAACAGGTCAATCTCGTAATTGCTGTGCACGTGCTGCAAAACAGCCGTGATGCGCTCCAGCCCCATGCCGGTATCGACCGAAGGCTTGGGCAGCGCGTGCATCACATAGTCGTCGCCGCTTTTCTCGCGGTTGAACTGCATGAACACGTTGTTCCAGATTTCGATATAGCGGTCGCCATCTTCCTCCGGTGTACCGGGCAAACCGCCGGGAATATGCGCGCCGTGATCGTAAAAAATCTCGCTGCACGGGCCGCAGGGGCCGGTGTCGCCCATCATCCAGAAGTTATCCGACGCATAGCGCGCGCCCTTGTTGTCGCCAATGCGGATCACGCGCTCGGGGCTCAGGCCAATGTCCTTGGTCCAGATGTCATAGGCTTCATCGTCTTCGGCATACACGGTGACGTAGAGCTTGTCGTTGGGCAGCTTGAAGACTTCGGTGAGCAATTCCCAGGCGTAGTGAATCGCGTCGCGCTTGAAATAATCGCCAAAGCTGAAGTTGCCCAGCATCTCGAAAAAGGACATTGGCCTGAGCCCCGAGCGTGTGATCCGCATTGGCGACAACAAGGGCGCGCGCTATGCGTCGGATAACTTCTGGATGATGGGCG
>JAYTIQ010000117.1:0-3266 GCA_043731705.1 Rugosibacter sp. | reverse complement strand
GATGGAAATACACAAGGTAAACCAGTTGGTCGTTGTCGATGATCAAGGCAAACTTTGCGGTGCACTCAACATGCACGATTTATTTCGCGCCAAGGTAGTCTGATGAATTCACCCCAAACGAATACACCCCCAAATAAAGCCGCCAACATTGCCCTCATGGGATTTGATGTCGATGGCGTGCTCACCGATGGCACGCTGTATTTCACTTCGGCAGGGGATGAAATGAAAGCTTTTTCCAGCCTTGATGGCCACGGCCTTCGGCTGCTTCAGCACGTTGGTATCGAGGTAGTCATTATTAGCGGCCGCCGCTCACGCGCACTGGAACTTCGCGCCCAGAATCTGGGCATCGAATCCCTGCATATGGGTATTGAAGATAAGCGCAGCGTGATGAAAAAACTCGTCGAGCAACGCGGGCTTGATTTTACGCGTGTCGGGTACATGGGCGACGATGTGGTTGATCTGCCTATCCTCCGCGCTTGCGGCTTTTCAGCCACCACGGCGGATGCTCATGCTGAAGTCATTAGTCGCGTCGACTACGTTGCCAGCAAAGGGGGGGGCAAAGGTGCAGCACGTGAAGTCTGTGACTTGATTCTGCGGGCCCAAGGCCATTGGGATAAGCTCATGGCTAACTATTTGTCATGAGTCTGGCACGAGACTGACATGAAAGACCGCTCTTCGATGTTCGTACCGCTTACGCTGATGATGCTCTTGGTAGGCATTACTTACTGGATCAGCCATATCATGGAAGGATCTGTTGCGTCGGGCCCACCACGACATGATCCGGATTACATCATTTCGCACTTCAATATACGAAAGTTTGATGTCGATGGCATGCTGCAGCACACCCTGATTGCGGAAAAAATGACGCATTATCCTGACGACGATACAACACTTGTGATCAGTCCGCATCTCATCAGCCATCGTCCCCCGCAAACCGATATTTTTGCCCAGCAAGCGCTGGTCAGCAAAGATTCAAAAGAAATCGACTTCATCAATGACGTTCGGATAGTACGTCAGGCAATCAATGCACAAGCACTTCCTACCCTCATGGAAACCCGCCTGCTCAAGGTTTTTCCGGATGACGAAACTGGCTATACCTTAACCCCAGTGACTATTACACAAGGAAAAAGCATCATTAACGGCAGCCGTCTTGAAATCAACAACAAATCCGGTATTTCGGTGCTGCATGGCCATGTGACCGGCACCCTTTACCGCAACCAGGCCACCTTGCCATGACACCTTTCCGCTATGCCTCTCGCCACGTATTGTCCTGCTTCACCCTTGCCCTACTGATGAGTGGATCTCCCGCTGCTCAAGCCGAAAAGGCAGATCGCGACAAACCCACCAATATCGAGGCAGATACCGTCACCGTCGATGACATAAAAAAAATACAGACTTTTGAAGGCAATGTGCAATTGACCAAAGGTACCTTGATTTTTCGTGCCGAGCGTATTGTCGTAACGCAAGATGAAAACGGCTTTCAGCATAGTGTCTCCACGGGCACACACACACTGCCACGCTTTCGTCAAAAACGCGAAGGGCGCGATGAATACATTGAGGGTGAGGCCGAGCGTATTGAGTACGATACAAAAACCGAAAAAACAGACTTTTACAATCGTGCCTGGGTCAAAAGCGGAATGGATGAAGTCCGTGGCCAATTTATCTCTTACGATGGAAAAGCAGAAAACTATGTGGTGACCAGCGGACCCAACGGCACCCGTGCCAAGCCTGGCAGCAACGAGCGTGTTCGGGCTGTCATTCAACCACGCAATACTAAACCTGCGAGCACCGCACCTGCATCACCAAAAGCACCCACACAAGCAGATGGCATTTCTTTGAAAGAAACAACAAAACTTAGCCCCTCACGCAAGGAGACTGCAGAATGAACTACGAAAATATTATCGTCGCAACCCATGGAAAAGTCGGGCTAATCACCTTGCACCGTCCAGAAGTGCTCAACGCCCTCAATGATGGGCTGATCAATGATCTGGGTGCGGCTTTACGAATTTTTGAAGCGGATGAAAGCATAGGCTGCATTGTGGTCACCGGTTCTGAAAAAGCCTTTGCCGCTGGTGCTGATATTGCCGCGATGGTGAATTGGGACTACATGGAGGTCTATAAAACCAATTTCATCACGCGCAATTGGGACTGCATCGCCCAATGCCGCAAACCCGTCATTGCCGCAGTTGCCGGCTTCGCCTTGGGCGGCGGGTGTGAGCTGGCCATGACCTGCGACATGATTTATGCAGCAGATAACGCCAAATTTGGCCAACCGGAAGTCAAGCTTGGCATCCTCCCTGGAGCAGGCGGTACCCAACGCCTGCCACGTGCCGTTGGCAAAGCCAAGGCGATGGACCTCTGCCTTAGTGCCCGCATGATGGATGCTGAAGAAGCAGAACGCTGCGGCCTTGTCGCACGTATTATTCCTGCAGCCAAACTCATGGAAGAAACGCTTGCTGCTGCGACGACCATCGCCAACTTTTCGTTACCCATGCTGATGATGATCAAAGAGAGCGTGAACCGTGCGTGGGAATCCAGCCTGCATGAAGGTTTGTTGTTCGAACGTCGCACCATTCATGCCGCTTTCGCAATGGATGATCGCAAAGAAGGCATGGAAGCCTTTCTCCAAAAACGCAAGCCAGCTTTCAAGAACCGGTAAAACTGGTGGGCCAAGCTCTCACCCGGCAAACACAGAAAAATTATTCATTTTTTTTGCTGTTCCGCATTATATTTTTCAGTTAATTTTCAGTTAAAAATATAACTTATTGTTTTAATTCATTTTTAAATTAAATAAATATTTGTGCTTTGCAACAAAAATAGCTTGACATTCGAATTCATCTACCTATAATTCGAATCATGTTGCAACGCACCATATCTCTAAAAGTATCTGGGGTGAAATCGGTGCTCAGATTCAAAGGTTGTAGTTGTTAGTAAAACTTCAATTTATTTAGAACTGAACAGCGACTACCGTTTCTCGTTTCTCACTTTTTTCAATTTACTCTTAAGGGACTTATCATGAACAAATTACCTGCTCAATTTGCCGAAGCCAACAAAGCCAGCGTCGAAGCGATGTTGACCATTGCCAACACTGTTTTTGCCAGCGCTGAGCGCCTGGCTGCACTTAACCTGAACACCGCCCGCACAATGCTTGAAGACAGCGTTGCCAACACCAAGGCATTGCTTTCCGCTAAAGATGTTCAAGAGCTGGCTAGCATGCAAGCAACATTGGCGCAGCCTTCACTCGAAAAAGCAGTTGCCTACTCACG
>JAYTIQ010000116.1:0-4590 GCA_043731705.1 Rugosibacter sp. | reverse complement strand
GGATCTGAACTGGATGCGACGTGCGGCCAATTACTCGGATGCCGAGAATTTACGTGATGCCCGCGCACTGGCCGAGATGTTGCGCTGTCTGGCACAATGCCCCAAACCGACGATTGCCCGCGTGCAAGGTCCGGCCTATGCGGGTGGCGTGGGGTTGGTGGCGTGTTGCGATATTGTGATTGCCGTTTTTGATGCGCAATTTTCTTTGCCAGAAGTGCGCATTGGCATTGTGCCGGCCACCATTAGTCCGTATGTCATCAGTGCGATCGGCGAGCGTCATGCGCGCCGCTACATGCTCACCGCCGAGCGTTTTTCAGCAGCGGTGGCTTATCGCATGGGCCTGGTGCATGAACTGGTAGCAGATGCGCCTGCGTTGGATAGAGCGGTCGGAGAAATTGTCGAGGATTTGTTGAAGAACGCGCCTGATGCATTGGCTGAATGTAAATCATTGATCGCCGCAGTCGCGGCTAAGCCTATTACGCCAGACCTCATTGAAGATACTGCGCAGCGTATTATGCGACTGCGTTCCAGCGCCGAAGGTCGTGAGGGTATCCGGGCTTTCCTGGAAAAACGTCCTCCTTATTGGTCTGCCAGCGATGCGCCTTAGTTTGCTAAAAATGCGACTGTTCGAAAAATACATGATGTTATCGATACAATAGCAAGGGATAGCGGGTAACAACACCTCACCAAGGATAGAATCGTATTCTAACGATGGCTAATAAAACAAAATATTTACTAGTTTTTTCCTTGCGCACATTGATTTTGGTGTCGTCGTTTTTTTCTTTACCCGTTTTGGCCGCGGCCGAAATAGTAGAGGGCGAACAAGCTCCGGTATCGGTAGAGAAACTATCATTCCGGGGCTTTGGGACGCTGGGCGTTGCTCGCTCTTCTTCTACTCAGGCGGAATTTGTCCGGGACTTATCTCAACCCAAAGGGCTAAGTAATGGAAATTGGTCGGCGCGGATAGACAGTATTCTGGGTGGCCAAGTCAACTGGCAGATGACGAAAGAACTAGAGTTTGTTGGCCAGGCGGTTAGTCGATTCAAGTATAACGAAGACCGCTCACCCGAAATCATGTGGGCATTTGCGCGCTGGGATATGACCCCCGACATCGCTGTGCGTGCTGGCCGAATAGGCGCGGATTTCATGATGCTGGCTGATTCTCGCTTGGTGGGTTATTCCTATCTGGCGGCGCGACCGTCCAGTGATTTTTTTGGCCCGTTGTTTTTCCATCATTTTGATGGTGCCGATATGAGTATTAGCCAACCTGTCGGAACTGGATTGGTTCGCGCTAAAGTATTTATCGGCGCGACACATGACAAAGCTGCCGATATGCAAGGTGTCTGGAATACCAGTGGGTCGCATGTCGGCGGTGTCGTTCTGGACTATTGGCACGGATCATGGCAGCTACGGGCGAATATCGCGCAAATCAAGTTTTCGAATGGTCTGAATGTGAGTCCTTTACCTGATTTTCTCAAAGCGGCGGGCACATTTCTTAATATACCCAGCGCTTTTTCAGCGGCGCAGTCTCTAGAAATCAAAGATACGACAAGCCGGTTTTATTCGCTGGGCATGGTCTATGAAGCCAATGGATTCCAGACGCAAGCGATGGCAAATTGCATTCGGCATGAGGCCGGGCTGCTGCAAAATTCTTGTGCCGGATATGCTCTCGCTGGGTATCGTAGTGGGGAAATAACCCCATATGCAGGCATTTCGGCATGGAAAAGTTCGCGCAGGAATCAAACTACCGGCTTGCCTGATATCCCTCCCTTTGCAAACTTGAATGCCATTTTTTCTTCAGTGATGGATACAACCCGTTCTGACCAGAGAACTTATACCCTCGGGGTGCGTTGGGATGTAAAACCTAATGTGGCACTGAAGCTGCAATGGGATGCCATACGAGGAGACAGCCGATCAGTATTCCCTGTTCGAAATGAACAACCTGGGTGGGATGGCAGAACGAATGTCATTTCAGTGGTGTCAGATTTCGTGTTTTGATACCATGAGGCTAAATTGCTTAACTTATTTGGTTGTTTTTTCTTTATCTACAATAGCTTCTTGTAGTGCCTGGGCTGATCTGGTCTTAGTGACTGGTCCTAAAACAGGGGTTACTGCGTTGAGCAAGGGGGAGGTGATCAATATTTATCTTGGGCGCTATCGTCGCTTGCCCAATGGGTCACTTGCAGAACCTCTGGATATGGCAGAAGCTTCGGAAGCCAAAAAAGAGTTTTACTGGAGATTGGTGGAAAAGACCCCCGCAGAAATTAATGCTTATTGGGCGCGCCTTGTTTTTTCTGGGCAAACACGTCCTCCGGCGACGTTAAATTCGAGCGAAGAGGCAACAATGCGGTTACTTAGCCACCCGGGAGTACTTGCCTATATTGAGCGTAGCAAGCTGGACAAACGGCTTGTAATTCTTTTTGAGTTTAATAACTAATTAATTGTTACCTGATTTGGGATACACCAAAAAAAGTTTTGCAACCTTATAGTGCTCAAAAAAAAGAAAATATCTTATTGGCGGCAAGGGATCCTCGCACGGAGCGTTTTGGCTGTTTTTGTAATGGCTCTTTTTGTGGGGGGTGCATCCAGCTACTTTATCAGTCAATCACTTCGCGAGCGGGAACAGAGCCAAGCTATTCGTACGCTTAATGAAGTGCTTGAGACAGTACAAAGCACAGCAAGTATTGCGGCTTTCACCAACGACCAACAGCTTGCAAGTGAGGTTATCCAGGGGTTATTGCGTAACAGCGATATTCTGCTGGTGACGATAGTATCTGGGGAGGTTGTCCTTGCGCATGGAGGACGGCCTGTTGCAAAAGTATTAGCTCCTGAGCAAAGCATTTTTTCTAAAATGAGCGCTCAGGCTGATAAAGCAATAAACGACCTTTGGCGGCTATTAGAAAGTAATCGGTCGACTCCAAATATAATTGCCGAACCGTTGTCTAAACCACTAGCCTCGCCTTTTAATAAAAATGAAATTATCGGCAAGATAACTCTTCAAGCCGATTGGCCTGCGATCGAAGTGCGGGTGAAGCAGAATACCCGGAATACGCTGTATTTGCTATTGGCTGAAATGCTGGTGGTCGTACTTTCTGTCGCTGCAGTGATGGTTTTTTTGGTGATACGTCCGATCAAGAAAATCTCGGATCGGCTGCATCAAATCGAACCTGAATTGGGAAGCCGGATTAGCGTACCTGAAGGCCATGAAAAAACTGAAATCGGTAGGCTGGTAGGAGATGTCAATGACCTGACAGGCCGGTTAATGACGCTGCTTGAGCATGAGCGCGAAATGCAGCGGCAGCATGAAGTTGCGCAAAGAAAGTATCAAAATTTATTTGATCATGCGGCTTCTGGAATTTTTGTGGCGGACAGAGAAGGGCGTCTGGATTCATTCAATCGCGCTTTTTCCGAGCTGATTTGGCGCTCAAAGCTTGGAGAGCAGGAACATCCTTCCCTGTTTGATGCTGCCTGGAACAGGCCGGATCTTATTAAATCATTACTTGTTTTATCTCTGCAACAGGAGACAAGCGGCAGGATTGCCTCAGATGACTTCTTGTTGCTGGGCCGGCGTGGTGATGAGCGCTGGTTGAGTATTGCCGTGACCGCTCCTGGGGATGGAAATCTACAAGGCACGGTAATAGATGTGACTACCCGCAAGCGAGAGGAGATGCACGCGCGCCGGTTGGCTAGTATGGATGCTTTGACCGGGTTTTCCAATCGTCAAGGTTTGCTCGAAGCGATTACCCAGCTTTCTACCCGGGACAATGCGCATGCACCTTTTGCCCTGTTGATGCTCAATCTTGATGGTTTTAAGCAAATCAACGAATCCATGGGGTTGCCTGCCGGTGATGAAGTTCTTAGCGTCGTTGCTGAACGAATCCGGGAGTTTATTAAACCTGGCGACCACCCCGCTCGTATTGGAGGGGATGAGTTTGTTCTCTTGTTAGACCACACCTTGCCTGAGAGTCAATTTGATCTTCGGTTGAACCAGTTTTTTGGCTTGTTAGAGCAACCGCACTCTATGGTTACGCTTGAAAGTAAAAGGGTAATTTCACTGCGAGCGAGTGCAGGCGTGGCCTTTTATCCCAAAGATGGCACCAATGCACATCAGCTTCTACGTAGCGCCGAGCTGGCTTTGATGAGTGCACGCAATGCGGGTAGCCATAGCTATCGTTTTTTTGAGCCGCAACTACTTTTGGCGGCTGAACATCGGCGCCGCATTGAGGATGATTTAAAGCAAGCGATTGGGGAAGGAGAGCTTTATCTGGGATTTCAGCCGATTGTCGATTTGGCGTCAGGCAAAGTGGTTGGCGCAGAATCGCTGATGCGCTGGGCACATCCGACGCGCGGCATGGTGCCACCCGATGTGTTTATTCCTTTGGCTGAAGAGATCGGCATTATTGGGGAAATTGGGCTACTTGTGCTGGAAAATGCTTGCCAGGTGGTCAGTCGATGGCGGTCAGAAGGGCATCAGCTTTACGCCTCTGTCAATGTCTCTGCCTTGCAGATACCGAATTTGTTGCCACCATCGGTTGTTCTCGATGCATTAAGGCGAAATGGATTGCCTAATGATGCGATAGCGATTGAAAT
>JAYTIQ010000115.1:0-9544 GCA_043731705.1 Rugosibacter sp. | reverse complement strand
CAATGGTTGTCGAATTGATCAACACCGATCCGCAAATGATCCTGCCTCGATTAGTACTGGAAAAAGCCCCGCTGGTTGCGCAAATCATGTTCTTTGGGGCATTGCTGTCGGCGATTAAAAGTTGCGCTTCGGCAACCTTGCTCGCCCCCTCCGTCACGTTCACTGAAAACATTCTCAAGCCGCTGGTTGGCGGCTTGTCTGATCGCAAGCTGCTCTTTGCCATGCGCGCTGTCACCCTGATATTTACGCTGCTGGTGACACTGTATGCGGTGAACTCCAAAGCCAGTATTTTCAAGATGGTTGAAAATGCATACCAGATAACGCTGGTGACCGCGTTTGTTCCCATGGTAGCGGGGATTTACTGGCGGCGTGCCACTAACCAAGGGGCCGCAATGGCTATTTTTCTGGGCTTGGCTATCTGGCTGGCGTTACTCATGTTCGGACCGGAAGACCCATTGGTTCCCGCCCAATTTGCAGGCTTGATTGCCAGTATTTTCGGCATGATTATCGGCTCATTGCTGCCGCAACGCATGCATCACGATACTACGATCCATGACGCGTTACGCCATGGACATCACGCTGCCGCACAAACACATCATGTGGCTGATTTACACCCAGCCCATGGCACACACGGCACGCATAATCCACATCCGCAGACAAACGTGCGTGACTAAAAACCATACGCCCCTTTTGTTTTATTTCAGCCTGGGGTACGCAGTGCTGATTATCTATGCCAGCCTGTATCCACTCACCGGCTGGCAGAGTAGTGGCGTATCGCCCTTCGATTTTTTCTTTGCCGGTTGGCCACGCTACACCACCCTGTTTGATCTGCTAATCAATGTGGCGGCTTATATCCCTTTGGGGTTTTTTCTCGCTACAGCGTTGCGCCCTCGCGTTGCCCAAAAACACGCGTGGTGGCTGGCCGTGCTCGCAGCGGCAGCGTTAAGTTTTGTGCTGGAATTTACGCAAAACTATTTACCCAGCCGCGTGGCTTCCAATCTCGATCTGGCAGGCAATACCTGTGGCGCGTTGCTAGGTGCCTTGCCAGGTGCACTCTGGCGCCGTCAGTTGATCGACAGCTTGCGGCATACCCATTGGCCCGATCATGGGCACAGTGTCGAGCTGGGGCTCGTCCTCTTGGGGCTGTGGCTGCTCACTCAGCTTGACCCAACCACCTTGTTGTTTGGCGCTGGCGATTTGCGCAGTCTTCTGCCACTGCCCAACACGCAGCCCTTTAGCGCCGCCGGCTTTGTGCGCATTGAAAGCCTGATTGCCGCCAGCGGCCTGCTCGCTGCGCTATTGATGGCAAGCCTTATCGCGCCGCATCACCAACGCCGACTTTTCCCTTTGTTGTTGCTTGCAGTGGGCCTGGCGGCAAAATCACTTGCCTTTGCACTCATGACGCATCCGCAAACAGCGCTGGCCTGGGCCACTCCTGGCGGTCTTATGGGGTCACTGGCCGGTGGTTTATTGTGGCTTCTGGCATTGCTACTACCGCTGAACTGGCAGCGCCTGCTCGCGGCCGTCGCCTTGCTCACTGCCAGCGTAATGGTCAATCTCGCGCCCGTTAACCCGTACCTTGAAAATTTACAGAACATCTGGAATCCAGGTCAGTTTCTCAATTTTCATGGCTTGACGCACTTTGTTACCTTGCTGTGGCCTTATCTAGCGTTACCCTGGTTTGCATTTCACCGAACTTATATTCGCAATGACTCGCCATGACCAAAGCCTCTGCTATCAATGATCTCATCAGTCTGCGTGACGCGCTTCGCGTATTTTGCGCGGCACGTCAGTGGCAGCCTTTTCACACACCCAAGAACTTGAGCATGGCGCTGATCAAGGAAGCGGCGGAAATTGTCGAACACTTTCAGTGGGCAACCGCTGAAGAAAGCCACGCGCTTGACCCTGAAAAGAAGTCTGCAGTGGCCGAAGAAATCGCTGATGTCTTGATGTATCTCGTGCAGTTAGCCGATGTACTGGATATCGACCCGCTCGCCGCAGCACAAGAAAAAATTATCAAGAATGCCAAGAAATATCCAGCGCTCAAACCGTCGCCCGATAGTCACTCCCGATAGTCACTCATAGTCAAGCGGCCTGATCAAAATCGAGCAAAGGTAGAATAGCCCGATGGATTCTGTTCACAACCCCGCTCAAGTATTGCTTGTCTTGACAACCCTGCCGGATCAAGCCAGCGCGCAAGCCTTGGCAACTGAATTAGTGACAGAGCATCTGGCGGCCTGCGTCACGATTCTGCCCGCTGCGCAATCGGTTTATCGCTGGGAAAATTGCATTGAACAAACCAGCGAAACACCGCTCATCATCAAAACCACTGCGGCGCGCTATGCCCAGCTTGAAATGACTCTGCGTGCTCGCCATCCCTATACCCTGCCAGAAATCATCGCTCTTCCCATCGATCGCGGTCTGCCGGACTATCTAGCCTGGATCGCTCGTGAAACGCTTACTCAGGACACCCCATGCTAAACCTGCTCAAACCCATCCTGCGACTTTTTTTCTTCACGGTCATGAGTGTCAGCGGCTTGAGTTTCGCCGCTGAACCCCTATCGCCCGCACAGGCATTCATTTTCTCGGCACGGGCGCTGGATGCGCACACGCTGGAAGCCCGCTGGCAAATTGCGGAGGGTTATTACCTTTACCGCAATAAATTTGCTTTTCATCTCACGGCTAATCCGGCTGCTGAGGAACCTGCCTACGAACTCGGTAAAGCGCAATTGCCACCCGGCAAAATGAAACAAGATGATCTGTTTGGTGCGGTCGAAACTTATCGCCAGGAAGTCACCGTTCGCATGCCGCTGAACACGCTTGAAAATACCACGACGGCTACTGCTGCACCACACACCATAACCTTGCAGGCAGTCGCCCAAGGGTGCTGGGATGGGGGCATCTGCTATCCGCCACAAACCTATACCGCACAAATCACCCTGCCACAAGTGACTGCTGGCGCGTCGACCCCATCGCCCAGGCTCACTGCAACAGCCAACACCGCAGCGACCACCGGCGATGAAAGCTCGCGCATCACGCATTTACTCAAAGGCGGCCACTGGTCATTGATCGTGCTCAGCTTTTTTGGTTTTGGTTTGCTTCTGTCCTTCACGCCCTGCGTGTTTCCGATGATCCCGATTCTGTCCGGCATCATTGTGAATCACGGCCATGCGGTAAGCCACGGGCGCGCCTTCATGTTGTCTCTTGCCTATGTGCTGGGCATGGCCGCAACCTATGCAGCAGCCGGTGTGGCGGCGGGATTTTCCGGCACGCTGCTCACCAGCGCGTTACAAAATGGCTGGGTGCTGGGGGGCTTTGCGCTGATCTTTGTCGTACTGGCATTTTCAATGTTCGGCTTTTACGAACTGCAACTGCCCTCTGCCTTGCAAAGTCGGCTGGCCAATACCGCCAACCGGCAGGGCGGGTCACCCTGGGCCATTGCGCTGATGGGCGCGTTATCCGCGTTAATTGTCGGCCCTTGTGTGGCCGCCCCATTGGCCGGCGCGTTGCTGTACATCGCCCAAACGGGGGACGCCCTGCTCGGCGGTGCGGCGCTGTTTTCTCTGGCGCTGGGCATGGGCGCACCGCTGTTGCTGGTCGGCACTTTCTCGCGCTCTTTGTTGCCAAAATCAGGGCCGTGGATGGAAGGCGTGAAAAAGTTTTTTGGCGTGCTCATGCTCGCCACCGCCTTGTGGCTGGCGTCCCCCGTCTTGCCTGTCTGGCTATCCATGCTGGGCTGGGCGTTATTGCTGATTATTCCCGCCGTGTTTCTGTCGGCGCTTGACCCTTTGCCTGCACATGCGCACAGCATGCAGCGCTTGGGCAAAGGGGTGGGTGTTGTCATCTTATTGGGCGGCATCGCGATGCTGCTGGGTGTGCTGGGCGGCAGCAAAGACCCATTGCAACCCCTGGATTTCTTGCGCCGCAGTGCCGCACAGGATGCGCCTGCCGATAGCGCTAAATCCGCCGTCTCCGCCATATCACCAGCGCCGACTTTTATTAAAATCCACACACTCGCCGAGCTCGACGCACAACTGCAGACCGTCGCACAATCCACAAAAAAACCCGTGATGCTCGACTTCTGGGCCGAGTGGTGCATTAGCTGCAAGGAAATGGAACGCTTCACGTTTGCGCAGGCCGACGTAGCAAAACGCATGCAGGATTTTGTTTTGCTGCAAGCCGATGTCACCGAAAATAACGCTGCTGATCGTGCGCTGTTAGCCCGCTTCGGCTTGTTCGGCCCGCCGGGGATTATTTTCTTTGATGCCCAGGGCCGCGAAAAACCGGGCCAGCGTGTTGCCGGTTTTCAAAATGCCGCACAGTTTTTGCACCAACTTGAACTTGCCGCACATTAATCAACTACTTCATTCAACTAACCTAATCGCGAACCCGCTATGTTTACCGGCATTATTTCCGCTATTGGCAGCATTACCCAAGTTACCCCGCTTGAAACCGGGTTGCGCTTAACAATACAGGCGCCCGCGCTGGATCTGTCGGACGTCGCACTAGGCGACTCTATTGCACACAATGGGGTCTGCCTCACGGTTATCAGCAAGAAGGGTGACACCTATCAAGTGGATGTATCGCGTGAAACCCTGGATTGCACGGTGGGCCTGGATGGCGCAGGTGAGACCAATGAATTGAACCTTGAAAAAGCGCTGCGCCTGGCTGATCGACTGGGCGGCCATTTGGTCGCAGGTCATGTAGATGGCGTCGGTGAAGTCATCCGCCTCGCGCCCGTGGGCGAATCGCACGAGCTGGTCATTCGCGCCCCGCAGGCGCTCGCGAAAACCATCGCCCCCAAAGGTTCGATCACCGTGAATGGCGTCTCACTCACCACGAACCGTATCACCAGCGCCGCCCCAGGGGATACCGCTACGCATAATTTTTCGATCAACCTGATCCCGCACACCATAGCCATGACTACGCTGCATCACCTGCGTGTAGGCAGCCGCGTGAATCTTGAGGTTGACCTCATCGCACGCTATGTAGAGCGGATACTTATTGCCAGCGGTGTAACAGCGGGATGACTTGGGCGGCGTAGAATGCGCATCTTTCCTGCACCACTTTTTGCCCTTCTGCCATGAACATTAGCCCCACCCAAGACATTATTGCCGAGATTCGCGCTGGCCGCATGGTCATTCTTGTTGACGAAGAAGATCGTGAAAACGAAGGCGATCTTGTCTGCGCGGCGCAACACGTCACGCCTGAAATGATCAACTTTATGGTCAAGCATGCTCGCGGCCTGGTCTGCCTGACACTCACCGAAGCGCGCTGCCGACAACTGGGCTTGTCCCCCATGACGCGCGACAATAAAAGCGCATTCAGCACGGCGTTTACCACTTCGATTGAGGCGGCAACGGGTGTCACCACCGGCATTTCAGCCCACGATCGCGCCCGCACGGTACAAGTCGCAGTCGCCAAAAACGCCTGCGCTGAAGACATTGTTCAGCCGGGTCATATATTCCCCATCGCTGCCCAGCCCGGCGGCGTGCTGGTTCGCGCCGGCCACACCGAAGCGGGTTGTGATCTGGCCCATATGGCGGGTTGTGAGCCTGCAGCCGTCATCTGCGAAATTCTCAAGGATGATGGCAGCATGGCGCGGCTGCCGGATCTCCTTGAATTCGCCGCCCAGCATCAGCTAAAAATTGGCACCATTCGCGATTTGATTCATTACCGTTCAGAGACAGAAACGCTGATCGAATGCGTGGCTGACAAAGAAATCACCTGTGCTCAAGGCACATTCAGGCTACGTGCTTTTGTCGATACAACCAGTGGCGACACCCATATGGCACTCTCCCATGGCGAAATTACTGCCGATCAAGAAACCCTGGTGCGCGTGCATGAAGCCGTTTCTGTGCTGGATTTTCTTGGGGTACAAAATGCGCGGCACAGCTTCAGCATTGATTTTGCCTTGCGCCAGATTGCCGCCTCAGACCGTGGCGTTGTGGTCATGCTGCATCATGCGGAATCCACCCAGGACATGCTCATGGCACTACAAGTTGGCTCAGCCTCACCTAGGGCAGGTGGCAAATGGGACTCGCGCTTATACGGTATTGGCGCGCAAATTCTGCGCGAATTAGGCGTGGGCAAAATGCGCCTGATGTCCAACCCGCGCAAAATGCCCAGCATGGCGGGCTTTGGCCTGGAAATCTGTGGGCATTTTGCTCCTTGATAAAAACAAACCAATAAAAATTAAGCGGGACACCCACGATGAGCATTCATGAACTAGAACCCCAACTGAATGGCCGCGGCTTGCGCATTGGCATTGTGCAAAGCCGCTTTAACGAACCCATCGGTGAAGGCCTGCGTTCTGGGTGCCTGGCTGGCTTGGCACAAATGCAAGTAGCAGAGTCAGCCATCACTTATGTCACCGTACCTGGCGCGCTGGAAATTCCCTTGGCGCTGCAAGCACTTGCCCAAAGCGGCAACTTCGATGCGCTCATTGCGCTCGGCGCCGTGATTCGCGGGGAAACTTATCATTTTGAAATTGTTTCCAACGAATCCGCCCGGGGCATTACTGATGTCCAGCTAAACACCGGCATCCCGGTTGCCAATGCCGTGTTGACCACGGAAAATGACGATCAAGCGCTGGCACGCATGATACAAAAAGGCACAGAAGCGGCGGCGGCGGCTATTGAAATGGCGCAACTGTTACGCGCGGTAAAAAAATAATGAGCAGCAGCAATTCAGCACGACATCGAGCACGCGAGTTCGCGGTCCAGGGTTTGTACCAAAGACAAGTTGGCGGCCAGGATGAAGCCGCCATCCAAGTACAAGCCGAAAGCGTGACCGGCTTTCACAAAGCGGATAACGAGCTCTATCTTCAACTGCTGCATGAAACCCTGGCCCAGGCAGAAACATTGCAAGCCGATATCGTGCCGCACATTGCCCGCCCGTGGAATGAAATCTCGCCCATCGAGCGTAGCGTATTGCTCCTGGGTGCCTGCGAGTTTCGGTTTCATCCGGAAACACCTTATCGCGTCATCATCAATGAGTGCGTTGAACTCGCCAAAACCTTTGGCGGCACCGATGGCCACAAGTTTGTGAATGGTGTTCTGGACAAAATGGCTGCGGTGTTGCGCACGGTTGAAGTTCAACCGCGCTAATCTCTGTGCAAGGAAGTTTTGCATGCAAATTTCTCATGCCTTCTGAGTTCGATCTGATCCGCCAGTTTTTTATCCACCCAACACACCATACGCTGCTGGGTGCGGGTGATGATGCGGCATTGATTGCCCCGACACCCGGCTGTGAGCTCGCCATCTCGACCGATCTGCTCGTGGAAGGCACGCATTTTCTTGGCGACACCGCGCCTTTTGATCTCGGCTGGAAAACCTTGGCAGTGAATGTCTCCGACATGGCCGCCATGGGCGCCACACCGCGCTGGGCAACATTGGCCGCCGCCTTGCCAGCGCCGACTCTTGATTGGCTCGACGCCTTTTCGCGTGGCTTTTTTGCCTGTGCCGAAGCATTCAACGTCGATCTCATCGGCGGCGACACCACCCGCGGGCCACGTGCATTTTGCGTCACGATCATGGGCGAGGTTCCTAGAGGGCAAGCACTGCTGCGCAGCGGCGCGCAAGCGGGTGATTCGATCTGGCTCTCTGGCACCCCCGGACGTGCAGCCCTCGGCTTGGCCCATTTGCAAAGCCGCATAACGCTTGCGGAACCACAGCTGGGTCAATGCCTGGCAGCGCTGCATCGCCCGCAGCCACGGGTGGCGCTTGGCCTGGCACTACGTGGCTTAGCCACTGCGGCGATTGATGTTTCTGACGGCTTACTGGCTGATCTCGGCCACATTCTGACTGCATCAAGTTGCGCAGCAGCGTTAAATATCCCGCACTTGCCCCCCGCCGGACTAGCGCGCGATGGTTATCTTTCCGGAGGCGATGACTACGAACTGATTTTCACGCTTCCCGCAGAACATCGCGCTGCCATGGCTACCTTGGCTGTCGAACTCGATTTGCCGCTCACCTGCATTGGCGCTATCACACCCGCCAAGCCAGACACATCAGACAGGCTTGTTATTCATGACGACCAGGGATTACCCATTACCCCAACGCGTCACGGGTTTGACCATTTCCTTTGATTTTTCCAACGCCCATGTTCCTGCCCGCTCCGCCATTTAAATTTCTTTTTCAGCACCCTGCGCATCTCGTCGCCTGTGGCTTCGGCAGCGGACTTTCCGGTTTTGCTCCTGGCACGGCAGGAACTGCTTTTGCCTGGATAACCTACGCCATGTTGCGCGGGCAAATGCCCAGCGATTTAATTTTCGGGTTGTTTCTTCTACTCGCTTTCGGAGTCGGCGTTTCTGCCTGTCACATTACAGGGCGCGATCTCGGTGTAGTTGATCATGGCGCCATCGTGTGGGATGAAATCGTGCCATTCTGGGCCGTCTTGTTATTCACACCCCCTGGTTTTTGGTGGCAATTAACGGCTTTTCTGTGCTTCCGTTTTTATGATGTGGTCAAACCCCAGCCCGCACGTTATTTCGATACCCACGTTAAAAATGGCTTCGGGGTGATGATGGACGATGTCATTGCTGCGGGCTACACCATACTCACCTTGGCTGTGACCAAGGCTTTGCTAACTGCTCTGGGATATTAGCCATGGATGCCGAGCTTGCCGCCTTGTCCCTGGCCATTGGTCAAGCCGCCATGACACGCAATGCTACGATTGCCACGGCAGAATCCTGTACTGGCGGCTGGGCAGCGCAAGTCATTACCCATACTGCAGGCAGCTCCGCATGGTTCGACCGCGGGTTTATCACCTATTCCAACGCCGCCAAAAGCGATATGCTGGGCGTCCAAGACCTGACACTTCTCACCCATGGGGCAGTCAGTGAGGCCGCGGCGCGAGAAATGGCGCTTGGTGCCTTAACTCATTCTGCCGCGTCGCACGCGCTTGCAATTACCGGCATTGCCGGCCCGGCGGGCGGGTCGGCTACAAAGCCGGTTGGCACCATATGTTTTGCCTGGTGTTGTGCAGGGCAACCACCCTTTGCTGAAACCCTATGCTTTTCAGGTGGCCGTGAAGCCATTCGCCGCCAAGCCGTGATTCATGCGCTCAATAGATTACTTGCTTGTTTAGTTGAAAGCCCAAAGCAAGACAAGTCGGCAAAAACTATGCCATCCATGCCATAATCAAAACCATCTTCTAGGACAGAACTCATGGACGAAAATAAAACCAAAGCACTTCAAGCCGCGCTAGCCCAGATTGAAAAACAGTTTGGCAAGGGCTCCATCATGAAAATGGGCGAAGGCAATGTCAGCGATGACATTCAAACCGTCTCGACAGGCTCTCTGGGTCTGGATATTGCCCTGGGCATCGGCGGTTTGCCGCGTGGACGTGTCATTGAAATCTACGGCCCGGAGTCTTCCGGCAAAACCACCTTATGCTTGCACGTGGTGGCTGAAATTCAGAAAGCGGGCGGGGTTGCTGCCTATATCGATGCAGAAAATGCACTCGACCCCGGCTATGCCGCCAAGCTGGGCGTGAATGTTCCCGACATGCTGATCTCGCAACCCGATACGGGCGAACAAGG
>JAYTIQ010000114.1:0-4694 GCA_043731705.1 Rugosibacter sp. | reverse complement strand
GCTTCAATGTTGATTACCATGCCGCGCTTGATGCCGATGGATTCCTGCATGCCCATTCCGAGCACAGAAAGGCGGCCTTCAACATCAACCTCGCCGACGATGGCGACAATTTTTGATGTACCGATATCGAGACCAACAATCAGGTCACGTTTTATATCCTTACTCATGGGCATCCTTACTCATTAACTTTTTCTCGCCTTCAGGGCAAATCCATTGGGATACCGCATATCCACCACGCTCAATGCGTGCAGACGATCCTTCACAAGGGCATAGTGAGCGGTAAATCGCGCCAGACGTTCAGCCAGCGGCGTTTTAGGCTGATCACGCCCCAACTCGAGCACCACACCATCATCCAGCTTGAGCTGCCAAGCTTCACGCGGGGAAAGTCGCAGCGACACCAGCTCACGTTGCACCGTCGCCAGTTGCGCTGAAAATTCACCATATCGCGTGAGCATTTGGGCCGCAGAGCCTTCCGGCCCTGAAAAAACGGGTAGCGGTATTCCCGTAGGTGCTGCAGCCACAAACACCTCACCAAGGTCATTGACTAGCCGGGCTTCACCATCCAGTAACGACCACTGCGCCACAGGATGCTGTCCCTCAAAAGACAACACCAGGCTATCCGGCCACTGACGCCGCAAGCTGGCGCGCCGCACCCAGGGCAACTGTTCAAAAGAACGCTGCGCTGCGGCCAGATTAACGGTGAGAAAATTCCCGCTAATCACCGTGCGCGCTACCTGCTCAATCTGCGCAGCAGAGACCTGCTGAACCGCTTCCGTTACAATGATCGTTCTTAGCGGAAAGATCGGCAAACGCTGCAATACCATGACTCCAGCCCAAGCCAGAAGAACACCGCCCAGAATAAAAACGATATCGGCCACTGAGTTGATCATCCGGGGAGAGTTCCAAAACAGGTTACCGCTGCCATTTGCCGGCGCACGCGTATTGCCGACCTTGCTGGCAGCGGCCTTGTTTCGACCACTGCGATCATTGCGGCCATTGCGATTATTACCGCGCAAGCGAACTTTAATCACAGCGCGCATCCCCCAGCAACTTGACCACTAAATCGCCAAATGAAATTCCCGCAGCCTTTGCCGCCATAGGCACCAGCGAGTGATCCGTCATGCCCGGCGAGGTGTTGGCCTCCAGACACCAGGCGCGGCCTTCCGCATCCAGCATCACGTCAATGCGCCCCCAACCGCGGCCACCCAGTACCTGAAACGCACGCAGCGCCATGCTTCGAATTTCTGACTCGCGCGCTTCGCCTAAGCCACTCGGAATCAAATATTGCGTGTCATCGCGTGAATACTTGGCAGCAAAATCATAAAACTCAGTTTGCGGAACAATACGAATCACTGGCAACGCCTGATCCCCAATAATCCCCACGGTAAACTCGCCACCGGCCAAAAACCGTTCTGCAATGACACATGCATCATATTCCGCGGCCAGCACAAACGCTGCGCGCAGGCCGCCGGATTCTTTTACCTTGCTAATGCCGATGCTGGAGCCTTCATTGGCTGGCTTCACAAACAACGGCAAGCCCAATCGTGCTTCAATTTCAGAAAAACTACTCGTCGGCGTCACAATCTCGTAGTCAGGTACAGGCAGACCCGCTGCCGCCCAAACCAGTTTGCAGCGCCACTTATCCATCGCCAGAGCGGAAGCCAGCACGCCACTGCCGGTATAAGGAATGTTCAGCAGATTCAATGCGCCTTGCAGGCTGCCATCTTCGCCACCCCGCCCGTGCAGCGCGATAAACACACGATTGAAATTTTCGCCATGCAAGGCTTCGAGGGGCTTGTCTTGGGGGTCAAACGGGGCGGCATCAATTCCCGCAGAATGTAGCGCCGACAGCACTGCCGCTCCGCTTTTTAACGAAACTTCGCGCTCCGCCGACTTGCCGCCCATCATGACGGCTACTTTGCCAAAATTCACAGATTTTCCCCAACCGCATTTATTCCAATAATTCGCACCTCAGGCACGAGCTCTACAGCAAACTTTTCATGCACTTTCAATCGAATTTGGTTAATGAGCATTTCTATCTCATTTGCCGTTGCCTTACCGGCAGGATTAACGATGAAATTCGCATGCTTTTCGGAAACCTGTGCACCGCCCAACCACGTGCCCTTAAGCCCGGCCGCTTGAATCAAGCGTGCCGCGTGATCTCCCGGCGGATTTCTGAAGACCGACCCCGCATTGGGCAAACCAAGTGGCTGAGTAGCAATGCGTCGCGCCAGCAGCTCACGAATACGCGCTCGCGCTGCGCCAGATTCGCCGCGCGGAAAGCGAAACCACGCCGCAACAAAAATCTCATCTGCGTCAAACCGGGGCTGCACGTGGCGATAGCCAATCTCAAAATCATCCCTGCTGCGCTGCACACATTCACCTTGCCGATTCATCATCAACACGTGCACCACATACCGCCAGGTTTCCCCGCCGTGACACCCGGCATTCATCGCCAGCGCGCCGCCGACAGTACCCGGAATGCCGGCGAAAAATTCCGCTTCGGCAAATTCATGATTCGCCGCGAAGCGTGCAAGCTTGGGCGTTGCTACGCCCGCCTCGGCGTACACCGTGCCATCGTCTTCCAGCACTAAACGAGACAACCCGGCCAAAGCGCCGTGCGTAAAAATAACCGTCCCGGCAAACCCGCCGTCACGCACCAAGAGATTGCTGCCAAGGCCCACCATCAACACCGCCTCATCGCGCGGCAAGGTATGCATGAAATTTGCCAAATCCTCCCTATCCACCGGGAAAAATGCGCGTCGCGCTACGCCGCCTGCGCGCCAGGAAACGTGCCGCGCCATGGGCTCGTTCTCGCACCAATGGCCACGTAGCAGTTCAGCCATGCACAGGGTCACTCTCTGCTGCCACCTGTATCGGCACCGCGCCAATAGATCCGGCGCCCATGGTGATCACCACGTCACCATCTTGCGCTGTGTCACGAATGGTTTGCGCCATGGCACTAATGTCTTCAACAAAAACCGGCTCTACCTTGCCCGCCACACGCACTGCGCGAATTAGCGTGCGCCCGTCTGCGGCCACAATCGGTGCTTCGCCTGCGGCATAAACGTCTGCTAGAAGTAACACATCAACGCTAGATAACACTTTGACAAAATCTTCAAAGCAGTCGCGTGTGCGGGTGTAGCGGTGTGGTTGAAATGCCAGTACCAACCGTCGTCCCGGAAAAGCCGCGCGGGCAGCGCTGATGGTGGCTGCCATCTCTACCGGATGATGGCCGTAATCGTCAACCAAGGTGAAGTGCCCCCCAGTGACTGTCGCCATTTCGCCATAGCGCTGAAAGCGCCGCCCCACGCCCTTGAATTCGCCTAATGCACGAATAATCGCCGTGTCGCCAACGCCGACTTCTGTGGCCACGGCAATCGCCGCCAAAGCATTCAATACATTGTGCCGTCCCGGCAAATTCAACACGATAGGCAGGCGCGACACGTTGCCATTTTTACGCACGCAATCAAAACGCATCACGCCGCCATCGGCTACGATATTTTCAGCACGAAAGTTAGCTTCGCTATCGATGCCATACGTCACCACTTGCTTGGCCACACGCGGCAATATTTCACGCACGTTGGCGTCATCCCCGCACACCACCGCCACGCCATAAAACGGCAGGCGATGCAAGAAATCCACGAAAGCCTGCTTGAGCCGCGAAAAATCATGCCCGTAAGTTTCCATGTGATCGGCATCAATATTCGTCACTACCGAAATCACCGGCGAGAGAAATAAAAACGAGGCATCCGATTCATCCGCCTCCGCTACCAAAAACTCGCCCGTGCCCAGCTGCGCGTTGGCACCCGCTGAAATCAAGCGGCCACCAATCACGAATGTCGGGTCTAACCCGCCCTCGGCCAGACAACTTGCCACCAGGCTGGTTGTCGTGGTTTTGCCGTGTGTACCCGCAATGGCAATGCCTTGCTTGATACGCATCAATTCAGCCAGCATTTGTGCACGCGGCACCACCGGCACATGGCGCGAACGCGCCATGACCACTTCGGGATTTTCCTCCGCAACTGCGGTCGACACCACCACGGCATCGGCCTGCGCTGCATTGTCTGCCGTGTGTCCTATCGAAATGCGTACGCCCAGCGCGGCCAGCCTGCGCGTAGTGGCGCTCGCGGCCAGATCCGAGCCGCTGACTTCAAACCCCTGATTCGCCAACACTTCAGCGATGCCGGACATGCCCGCGCCGCCAATACCGACGAAGTGAATGCGTTTGACTTTATGCCGCATAGTGCGCCTCGTCGGTATTGGCGGGTGCGGCCACAAATTGAAGAAGCGAACGCGACTGCGCGCGTTCGTTGCCTCCGAAGTGAATACGTTTGACTTTATGCCTCATGGTTCACTCCTTTTTCATTCTTGTTCATTTCACGAGACTTGCACATTGCTGTGCCACATCCGCCGTTGCCTGCGGCCGTGCCAGCGCATGCGCCTTCTCGGCCATTTGCGCCCATTGGCTGCGCGGCATATTGCAAATCAGGGTCAAGCGCTCGGCCGTCAATTCGCTCTGCGGCAACAAAATAGCGGCACCTGCCTGCGCTAAAAATTGCGCATTGCCTGTTTGATGGTCATCCACAGCAGATGGGTATGGCACCAGAACACTGGCCACACCGGCTGCCGCGAGCTCTGCCACCGTGAGCGCCCCCGCACGGCAAATCACCAGATCAGCCCAGGCATAGGCC
>JAYTIQ010000113.1:0-16256 GCA_043731705.1 Rugosibacter sp. | reverse complement strand
TCCGGCCATATTGCCGTCAACCACTGCATCTCTTGGCAAGGGCTCCATGACGTAACGCTCTACACGGGGAACTCCCTTACCGGCATCAACTAATTCGACCATCCTGATCGACGTTGAACCAATGTCCACGCCAATCAAAGGGCGCAGCTTGGGGTTGAAAATAGTTTTCAGCGAAGAGATATCTATCTGCAACACTTTTCCTTTGAAAATAAAGCCCTATGAGGAATACACATAATCTACTTTAAATCCTAACAGCAACTATATCGCCTGTAAAGAAAAATATCATCATGCTGTGCAGCTTCGCGATTTTCCGTGCGTGACTATAATGCACAACATCCAACATTACACATTCAGCCCTATTTATTTTGACATTCTTATCTGCTCTTTCACTTGACCGCTGGGCGTTACGCATCCCGCTCCTGATTGGCGGTGTCCTGCTGGGTACTGCTGCTCTAACCGGCATTGTGCTGATCCTCGCCTACCCGCAACTGCCTTCGCTTGAGGCCGTAACCGATTACCGCCCCAAAATACCGCTGCGCATTTATTCAAGTGATGGCTACCTGATTGGTGAATTTGGCGAAGAACGACGCGACTTTGTCCGTATTGAGGCTGTCCCCACAGTCATGAAGCAGGCTATTCTTGCTGCCGAAGATGACCGCTTTTACAAACACCCTGGCGTCGACACCATGGGCGTATTGCGTGCAGCATTTGCCAATTTAGTCAGTGGTGGGAAACGGCAAGGGGCTTCCACGCTCACCATGCAAGTGGCACGCAACTTTTTTCTTTCCAGTGAAAAAACACTGACTCGCAAGCTCTATGAAGCCCTTCTGGCAATCAAGATTGAGCACAGTTTGAGCAAGAATGAAATTTTCCAGCTTTATGTCAATCAAATTTATTTGGGACAACGCGCCTACGGATTCTCATCTGCAGCACAGATTTACTTTGGCAAATCCTTAAAAGACCTTACCCTAGCTGAAGCGGCCATGCTCGGCGGTCTACCCAAAGCCCCTTCTGCCTATAACCCTGTGGCTAACCCCAAGCGTGCTCAGTTACGGCAGCACTACGTCTTGCACCGAATGTTCGAGCTCGGCTTCATTAGTGCAGCCCAATTAAAAGAAGCTCAAGAAGAGGTATTGAAGGTAAAGCGCAATCCTAATGAATTTGCTCTGCATGCCGATTACGTGGCCGAAATGGCGCGCCAGATTACGACTGAACGCTTCCCCGGGGATATTTACAGCCGTGGCTATCGCGTCATCACCACAATTACCCGCAATGACCAGCAGGCTGCCTATCGTAGTCTGCGTAAAAATGTCCTCGACTACGACAGGCGTCATGGCTACCGAGGGGCCGAAACTTATGTCGACATGACGGCTATTGCTCCCGACCAAGATGAAGCCCTAGAGGATTTGCTCAGTGATTTTGCCAGCAACGACGACCTGCTACCGGCACTCGTTCTAGCCGCATCACCCAAAAATGTTCACGCCATTTTACGTAGTGGTGAAATTGTAAACGTCCATGATGATGGCCTGAAGTTTGCCGCCCACATGCTGGACGATAAAGCCTCACCGAACAAGCGCATACGCCGTGGTGCTGTCATTCGCGTACAAAAAACGGACAAAGGCTGGCAGATACTCCAGCTGCCGGATGTACAAGCCGCCTTTGTCGCGGCCAGCCCGGTTGATGGCGCTATCCGCGCCCTGGTGGGCGGCTTTGATTTTAACCAGAGCAAATTCAACCACGTAACCCAAGCCTGGCGTCAGCCGGGCTCAAGCTTCAAACCGTTCATTTACTCGGCTTCGCTGGAAAAAGGCTACACACCCGCATCGGTGTTCCCTGACGAACCTCTGTCCGTCTCTGCCGACGAAACAGGTTCTCAAGTATGGGAGCCGAAAAATTACGATGGAAAATATGAAGGCCCGATGACCTTACGCACTGCCTTGGCAAAATCAAAAAACATGGTATCGATTCGGTTATTGCGCGCCATTGGCGCCCGCTACGCACAAGACTACATCACGCGCTTTGGCTTTGATGCCGAAAAACACCCGCCCTATCTCACCATGGCGCTAGGCGCTGGCATGGTCACTCCATGGCAGCAACTGGTAGGTTACTCAGTGTTTGCGAATGGTGGCTATCGCATTGCCCCGTACATCGTGCGTCAAATTCTTGATAACAAAGGCAACGTTCTCGCCAATACTCAACCAGCAATCGCCGGTGACGAATCGCTGCGCGTAATTGATGCCCGCAATGCCTGGCTCATGGATAGCATGATGCACGACGTGGTTCGCCGTGGCACGGCAACCCGTGCCGCAACCGCTTTAAAGCGCGGCGATTTGGCCGGTAAAACTGGCACGACTAACGACTATATCGATGCATGGTTCTGCGGTTATCAACCCACCGTTGTGGGAATAGCCTGGATGGGTTTCGATTCGCCAAAACGGCTGGGTAACGGAGAAACAGGCGGAGCCGCTGCATTACCCATATGGATTGATTATATGGAGCAGGCCCTCAAAGGGGTTCCTGAAAGCTGGCCGGAAGCCCCCGCAGGAATGCTCTCAGTCACGGCGAGAGACCCTTCCGGCAAAGAAATAAACGAAATGGTGTACCGCGAACATCTGCCGTCGGCCCCAGAGGAAAGCATCCCAACGGAGGCACAGCAACTTCCCGCACCGGTAGAAGATGCAAAACCCAAAGCCGTCATACAGCCGCCTCACTAAAATAACAGGGGCGACAATGCCAATAACGACAATAGCGTGCCCGACTGATTACAGCTTTATATCGGTTCCTGTTTGCTCCGACAATACGCGTGCAATAGCTGCCCATAATGCCTCACCATCGCGGGTGGCGAACCAACCACCCTCCTGCGGCCGAAAGTGATAGCCACCTGATTTTGCCGCAATCCAGATTTCACGCGCCGCCGTGTGCCGGTTAATAATAATTTTCGACCCATTGCCACATTCAATTTCAATCACGCCCCCGGGTTTGGTTTCCACATCAAAGTCCGCCACATCACTCTCACTAACGGCCTCAAGTGCAGCTTCAAGGCGCGTTAATTCCTGATCTGCCCGTTGTATAAATTCATGCTCATCCATCGCGTGTTACCATCCTTTATCCGTTGTTAACCATCTCAGCCATGCGTACTTTGCTCGCCATTTTCATGCTGCCCCTGCTTGCTGCTTGCGGCACAAAAACACCCCTGAAACTCCCGCCCGCAACTGCTGCGCGAGCCGCCTCTGACGCCGTCGCTATTAAAGTCCGCGAAAACATGTTGCGCACCGTATCACCAACACGCCCCGCAGGCTTGAGTCCGTCTCTGGAAAGTACCCTTGGGGCGCCAACTTTTCTTCAGGCCAATCATAACAACAATGCGGCAGAACCTTCACGATGCGTTTAACTACACCGCATCCCGATGGCCTCTTTATCGAGGGCGTCGCACTCACTGATATTGCCGCTCGTTTTGGCACCCCGTGCTACGTTTACTCGCGTGCTGCCCTCACCGCTGCTTATGCCGGATACCGCAATGCGCTGGACGCTCAAGGCTTTAGCAACCGCGCGCTGATCTGCTACGCCGTCAAAGCCAACGCCAGCCTGGCCATCTTGAATCTTTTCGCAAACCTTGATGCCGGATTCGATATCGTCTCCGGCGGCGAGCTGGCCCGCGTCATCGCAGCCGGTGGCAATCCGGAGAAAATCGTGTTTTCGGGCGTCGGCAAATCGCGTGAAGAAATGCGTGCAGCGCTTGCCGCTGGAATTCACTGCTTCAATGTTGAATCAGCCAGCGAGCTGATTCAGCTCAATGCCGTTGCGGGTGAATTGAACGCCCGTGCGCCGGTCTCCCTGCGTGTCAATCCCAACGTTGACCCGAAAACTCACCCCTATATTTCCACCGGCTTGAAAAGTGCGAAATTCGGCATTGCCATTGATGCGGCATTTGCGCTGTATCAGTATGCCGCTTCGCTGCCACATTTGCTAGTGAAGGGGATCGACTGTCACATCGGCTCACAACTGCTCGACTCCGCCCCCGCAGCCGAAGCCATCGATAAAGTGCTCGCGCTGGTTGATCAGCTCGCCAAGGCGAATATTCCACTCTCGCATATCGATATTGGCGGCGGTATGGGCATTCAGTATCACCCGGATGAACCAGCGCCCACGGTCGCCGATTATCTGGCGCCGATTCTGGAAAAACTAGCTGGCCGAAATGAGCACTTGATATTGGAACCTGGCCGCTCGCTGGTAGGCAACGCAGGTCTGCTACTGACTCAAGTGATAGTCTTAAAGCCGGGCGAAGAAAAAAACTTTGCCATTGTGGATGCGGCAATGAACGATCTCATGCGTCCTGCGCTCTATGATGCGTATCACGAGATTGCAAAAGTCGGCGCTGGTGGCACGGCGAACAGCGTTACGCAGTGTTGGGAAATCGTCGGCCCGGTATGCGAATCAGGTGATTTTCTCGGTCACGACCGCGGCCTCGCTCTTGCGGAAGGCGATCTACTCGCCATTCTCTCCGCCGGGGCTTATGGCATGGCCATGGCCTCCAACTACAACACCCGACCACGTGCGGCCGAGGTGATGGTGGACGGTAACCACATGCACCTCATCCGCCGTCGTGAAACAGTCGCTGAACTCTTCGCACTGGAGTCAGTTTTGCTCGCCAAATCCACCTGAACCGGGTCTATGTAAAGTCACTCACTATATTTTCGTCCGCCGCACAGGTTACTGGCGTTGCCGAAATTTCAACCAGACACCCGCCAAGACACACAAAGCACAGGCAATCGCCGCACCGGAAGGCAAATCCCACCAGGCAGACGCGGCCAGGCCCAGCGCATAACCCAGCGCCCCGATGCCATAGGCGAAAAGCAAACCCCGCCCCCCTTCGCGCCCCCGGCTGGCGATCGCCGGTGCGATCAAGCTGGTGAACACCAGAAACACGCCGACCAGTTGCACGGAGAACGTCACCGTCAGCGCGAACAGTAGATAAAAACCGCCGTCGCCAAAGTGCCGCCGCAAGACAAACCAGAACACCAGGATGGCCGCATAAATCACGGCTGGCAATGCCAGTTGCGACCAATTCACCCAGAGTATCTGCCCGGCCAGCATGTCCTTGAGATGCTCGCCGCCATGCGGGTTATGCGCCAGCAGCAAAATGCCCGCCGACGCGGCGAAGACGAAGAGCAGGCCGATCAGCGCTTCCTGTATCTCCGGCCAGCGCTTGCCGCTCCAGGTCAGCAGCAGCGCGCCCGCACAGGCGGCAGTGGCGGCGGTGAGTTGCGTGGCCAGGTCAACCGTCGCTTCGCTGTGGCTCCATTCCAGCATTTTCGCCAGCATCACGCCCAGGCCGGCAACTTGCGCAATGGCCAGGTCAATGAAAATGATGCCGCGCTTTAACACTTCGCGGCCCAGCGGCACATGCGTGGCCAACACCAGCAGCCCGGCCGCAAACGGGGCGGCCAGCAAACTCCAGTCGAATGTGTTCAATGCGTTCATTTGCTTGCCCTCAACAATTGTGCCAGCGTGTCGTCAAAAAAGCTGAATAGATCCTTGGCCTGGTCGCTGCCGCCCACGGTGAAGGGTAGGACTACGGCCGGGATGTGCGCATGCTCACTGAACCACTCGGTAGGCTGTGGCGAATTCCACGCTGCGCGAATCACCATGCGCGGCTTTTGGGTGGCGACATCATTCATGACCTGGGAAAGATAGGACACCGCTGGCTCAACGCCGGGCTTGGGTTCCAGCGTGGCTACCTCAAGGATGCCCAGCCAGTCATACAGATAGGGGAAAGCCTTGTGCTGGGTGACCACATGCATGCCGCGCAATGGCGCCGCGCTGGCCTCCCATTTCGCCATCGCGGCCTTCCAGCGCTCGGCAAAGTTCTTGAAATTGGCCAGATACTCAGCGGCATTCGTCGCATCCAATTGCACCATGCGAGTTGTCAGCGCCTCGCCAACTTTCAGGATATTGCGCGGGTCATTCTGGATATGCGGATTGCCGCCTGCATGCACGTCGCCATCCGCGCGGTCAAGCCGCGTCGGCACTTCGAGCATGCGCACAGCGCGCGCCGCTTCAAAGTTCCCCGGCTGGCCGGGCTGCACACGCGGATTGCCCGAGTTACGCAAAATCACCGGCAGCCAGCCCACTTCCAGCTCTGCGCCAGTAGCCACGACCAGGTCCGCATTGCGCGCGCGGGCGATCAACGATGGCCGGGCCTCGACACGGTGCGGGTCTTGCAGGCCACCCGTCGCGGTGAATACATCGGCATGCTTGCCGCCGATTTCCCTGGCCAGCGCGCCCCATTCGGGAACCGTGGCGAACACCTTGAGATCGGCGTGTGCCGCCAGTGAGAGTGTGGTGAGGAATAAAAAAACAAGTCGTTTCATGTTGTGCTCCGATCAAAAAGCGTGCGCGCCATGCGCACCCAGGCTAAAGATGTATTGCAGGAATAACTGGTTGTCCGTCGCGCCGATGCCGGAATCATCGCGCGCCCACTGCAACCGGAAGCGCGTGAATTCGCTTGGGCTGTAGTCCAGCATCGCGGTGTTGCGTTTCGGATCATGGGCGGCAAGCTGCGGAAAGTCGGCAAAACTCAGCATGCCGCTATTGACGAGGCCGATATTCATCGTGCCGGAATTCAGCGCATCATGCCGTAAGCCGGCGCGCCAATGCGGCATGAACTGATAGACGCCCTGCACATACCAGCCGCTCTGGTCGCTGTTGTAACCGGCAGCACAGTCATTTGCGCAAGCGCCTGCCGCTGAATTGCTGGCCAATATTCCATCCTCACGCCGTTTGAAATACTCGCCCTGCAGCTTGAAGTTATGCACCGTGCTGTTGCCATTTGGCGACCATTTCCAGATGCCGTCGGCAACCCACGTACGGCTCTTGCCGCTGAAGCGGTTGCTGACGGTCGCGCCCGCGCTATCGACTTCATCAAAGCCGCGGCCTTTCGGCGAACTGCCCAGCCACGACAGCCCAACGCGCCAGGCGTTGCTAATGTCCACGTCGCCCCCCAGATGCGCAAACACGGCGCCTTGCGACACGCCATTCTTGTTGTTGTTCGCTCCCGGAAAAGTGCGCCCGCGGCCGGCTTCCGCGCCGAATTCGAGGAACAGGTCCGTCGGCGCAAGCCACCTGACCTGCACGCCATCCTCGCCCAGTTGATTACCAAGGAAGGCCTTGTACGCCAGCGGCGCGTCGGCAAAATCCCAGGCATGGGAATGTTGCTCGTTCATATAGCCGATGCCGGAGAAGAAACGCCCGCCCTTGAAGCTGAACCCGTTGCCTAGGCCGAGGCTCTCGAAATAGGCGTTTTCCATGGCCACGCCACCTTCCGGCGCCAGCGCGAGTATCGCCGTGCCGCGCCAGTTGGGGTCGATATTGGCGGACAGGACGAGTTCCGATTCACCCAGGCTGAAGCCGCGCGCGCCAGGGCTGACTTCGCCCAGCGTCGGCACGAAGCCGGTGATCTGATAGGCGTTCGGATCCTGCTTCAGGTTGTTGTAAGACCCTTGCAGGATCATCGACATCTCGGGATTGAAGCTGTTGCTTTGCGTGGGTGCGGCCGCTGGTTGTTGCGTTACGGCTTGCTGGGCAACGGTCTGCACGTCAGCGGCCGTAGTGGCAACCGTGTTTTCCGCCTTGGCCAGACGCGCTTCCAGCGCATTGATGCGCTGCTCATAAGCCTGGCGCATTTGCGCGATTTCTTCGCGCAGGGATTTCAAATCATTGTCTGCCGCCTGTGCGGGCAGGCTGGCCAGCACGCCACAGGCGGCCAGCACGGATAAGGATGCTCGATGCATATTCACTCCTGGAAAATTGACAGGGCGCCAGCGGCAGATGGCCGGCGCGAAATAACAGATCAATCCAGGAGCACAGGCGGGGCGCGGCTAAGGTAAGCGGCAGGAAATGAAAAAGTCGGCGCTGGCGATACGGCGAATCCGATAAAAACCGAGGGGATAGCGGCCATTGCCAACCATAGGCCGGTCGCAGGAGGCGCTGCATGGAAGCCGCTAAAAGCAACGCACGCAGCACATTGATGCAACCCCGAATGCTGCGGATCATTTTTATCGCGGGACTTGACAGCTTGTTCGCTGGATGTTTTCTCAAAATGACTAAAGCCATGCGCCAGCCCAATGTGCTGCGTAACCAGCAATGCGAGCGACAAAAAAGCAACCCAGAAAAAACGCGACGGGGAGCGCATCTCAAACATACGTTGCAGGCAGCAATGTTGAGAGGAATACCGCAGGGAGAAGAGTAACCAGCATCTGGCAATAAAACCACAAACCCCTGTCAAACGCAATAACGACGGCAATGATCGTGCCTCTAGCCTGCTCGACTGGTATCCAGACTCTGCTTTGAGATGCGCAAAAAATAAGCAGTCACGGCGATACTGGCCATCATCAGACTGGCCGTTGCCGCGAGCCAGAAGCCTGCTGCGCCGCGTGGCGAGCCGAAAGTGCTGGTCAGACCCAACAAATAGCCGCCGCCCAGACCAACGCCCCAAAGCGAGATGGCATAAATCACCATCGGTATCCAGGCACGTTTGTAAGCACGCAACACCTGCCCCATCACCGCCTGCACGGTATCGGCGAAGTGGTAAAAGGCAACCAGCGAGAGCAAGCTGGCCGCAGCAGTGGCTACCGCAGCGTCCGAGGTATAGGCGCGCGCCAGCGGCAAGGCGCCGAAATAGAGTGCCGTACAAAACACAGCTCCCAATGTGCCTGCAGTGGCCAAACCAAGCCAACTGGCGTGTCGCGCGCGCCGACTATTTCCCGCGCCCAGGGCTTGTCCGGCCAGCACGCTGGTGGCGCTGCCCAGAGACATTGGCACCATGAACAAAAACACCGCCACATTGGCAGCAATCTGATGCGCCGCTGAAAACTGCGACCCCAATCGGGCGATGAACAACGCCATGAAGGTAAATGCGGATACATCCACCAGAAAAGAAGCCCCACTCGGCACGCCCAATCGCAGCAATTCCTTCAAGGCACGCCACTGTGGCCATTCAAATGATGAAAACACGCCGTAGGGCGCATAGGTTTCTTCGCGTCGGCACCACGACCAGGCAACCATCGCCAGCAACCAGGCAATAATTGCAGATGACCAGCCACAACCCGGACCACCCATTGCAGGCAGGCCAAAGTGGCCATAGATAAATACAAGGTTAAGCGGCACCTTGAGCAGCAGCCCCGCTACATTCAGCAGCATCACTGGGCGCGGCCGCCCAATGCCGGTGGTGAATCCATAAAAAACGCGAAAGATCAGATAACCCGGCGCCGCCCAGGCCAAGGCATCAAGGTAAGCGCGCACTTTGACTTCAAGCGCGGGTGACAAGTGCGAAAAATAAAGAAAAGCTGCCGGATTTTTGAGCAACAGAACCACGATCACCGACAAACCCAGCGCCAGCCAAAGGCTTTGCCGCACGTCCGAACCAATCGCCGCAACGCGCCGTGCGCCATAGTGATGCGCAACAATCGGAATCAACGCGAGCAATACGCCCATGGCCGTCACGAAAATCGTCGCGTAGATACTCCCGCCAATCCCCACTGCTGCCAGATCCAGCGAAGAAACATGGCCGGACATCAATGTATCAATGACGCCACTGCCCATCACCGCGATCTGCGCTATCAAGGCAGGCCATGCCAGATGCAGTAATTCGCGGGGCAGGGATCGTGCAGGCGGAAGTAATGTTGCGCTGTTCATAGGGAATTGACGAGAAGAACGATTAAAAACGGGTGGCCATAAAATAATGCGCACAACAACTGAACTTGCATCAGTTTATCGCCGTCTCATCAGCGCCGACTTTTTCGTTTTTCCCTTCATTTCCCTTCATTTCCCTTTTGATGATGCGGTTATTGCAGCACAACATACTGTCATGCAGTAGCTTAGAATGAAGACTTGAAAACTGTGCTCAACCACACCATGAATGCCCGTCTGCGCGAAATCCCCTATAACTACACGTCTTTCTCTGACCGTGAAATCACCATACGTTTACTCGGTGAGGGTGCATGGATTACGCTGACGGAACTCCGCGCCGAGCGCATCACGGGCCGCTCGGCACGCATGCTGTATGAAGTGCTGGGTGACATCTGGGTAGTGCGCCGCAACCCCTATCTGGAAGACGACCTGCTGGCTAATGCTAAGCGACGCCGCGCGCTGATCGAAGCCCTGTGCCATCGCCTGCACGAGATTGAACTACGCCGCGCGGGCAATGAACTTGTCGCGCAACTGCTGGCTGCAGCTGAACTCGCCGTGCAAGCTTTCGAGCGCTGGTTTAGCGACACTGCACAGTTACGCAAAAAAATTCTCAAGCGCCTGCTGCGCCACACGCGGCGCGACAATATTGCGTTTGACGGCCTGGCGCGCGTCTCGCATGTGACGGATGCCACCGACTGGCGCGTCGAGTATCCGTTTGTCGTGTTAAAGCCCGATACAGAAGAAGAAATTGCCGCGCTGGTGCAAGGCTGCATCGAGCTGGAGCTGACGATTATTCCGCGTGGCGGCGGCACCGGCTACACCGGCGGCGCGGTGCCGCTGGATGCCAAATCGGCAGTGATCAACACTGAAAAACTGATTGATCTGTCACCCATACAAAGTTTGCGTCTGCCCGGCCTGACAGGCAAAAATGCACACGATTACGCCACCGTGCGTACCGGCGCAGGCTTGGTCACGCGCCGCGTGATGGAAGCCGCCGAAACCGCCGGGCTGGTCTTCGCCTGCGATCCAACGTCGGCCGATGCGTCGTGCATCGGCGGCAACGTCGCGATGAATGCGGGCGGCAAAAAGGCCGTGCTGTGGGGCACGGCGCTGGACAACCTGGCTTCATGGCGCATGGTCACGCCGGATGGCAACTGGCTGGAAGTCGAGCGTATCGACCACAATTTTGGCAAAATTCACGAACAGGAACGCGTCACCTTCCGCCTGACTCGTTTTGATGCCAGCGGCAAGAACAAACTCGGCGTGGAAATGCTCGCCATCCCTGGCGCGCAATTCCGCAAACCCGGGCTGGGCAAGGATGTCACCGATAAATTTCTGGGTGGCCTGCCGGGCATACAAAAGGAAGGCACGGATGGCCTGATCACTTCGGCGGTGTGGATTTTGCACAAGATGCCACCGGTCACGCGCACGGTCTGTCTGGAGTTTTTTGGTCAGGTGCGCGATGCCGTGCCCTCGATTGTCGAAATCACTGACTACCTCAAGACCAATCCCGGCGGCGCTCTGCTCGCCGGCCTGGAACATCTCGACGAGCGTTATGTGCGCGCTGTCGGTTACGCCACCAAAGCCAAACAGCATGGGCGGCCGAAGATGGTGTTGATCGGCGATATAGTCGGCGCTGACGAGACCGCGGTAATGGCCGCTGCCTCCGAAGTAGTGCGCCTGGCCAACCTGCGTGGTGGCGAAGGCTTCATTGCGGTATCTGCCGAGACACGCAAAAAATTCTGGCTTGATCGCGGGCGCACCGCCGCTATTTCAAAACACACCAACGCCTTCAAGATCAATGAAGACGTGGTGATTCCGCTGCCGCGCATGGGCGATTATTGCGATGGCATCGAGCGCATCAACATCGAGCTATCTATCACCAACAAAATCGCGCTGGCCGATGCGCTGGAAACCTACTTACAGGGCGACTTGCCGCTCAACGTGGGCGACACAATGCTCGACAAACCCGAGCTGCTCGGTGATCGCCGCGAACAGGCATTGGAGCTGGTACGTGAAGTGCGCGCACGCTGGCAGAATTATCTTGATCAGCTCGACCAGTATTTCGATGACTTGCAAAATTATCGCCTGCGCGTGTCGTGGAAACTCGAGTTGAAAGCTGGGCTGGAATCAATTTTTGATGGCGTCGCGTTCCGGCCAACCCTGGCCGGTATCGAAGCTGTGCAAAAAGACATCTTGCGCAGCCGCGTTTTTGTCGCACTGCACATGCATGCCGGGGATGGCAATGTGCACACCAACATCCCTGTGAATTCGGATAACTATGCCATGCTGCAAACGGCGAATAAGGCAGTGGCGCGCATCATGGTGCTGGCAAAACGCTTAGGCGGCGTGATTTCCGGCGAGCATGGCATTGGCATTACCAAGCTGGAATTTTTGACCGACGATGAAATTCGCCCGTTCCGCGAATACAAGCAGCGCATCGATCCACAAGGCCGTTTCAATCGCGGCAAGCTGTTGCCGGGCGGCGGTTTGGAGAATGCCTATACGCCCTCGTTCTCGCTGCTAGGTGCTGAATCGCTGATCATGGAGCAATCGGACATCGGCAAGATTTCCGATTCGATCAAGAATTGCCTACGTTGCGGCAAGTGCAAACCGGTCTGCTCGACCCACGTTCCGCGTGCCAATCTGCTGTATTCACCGCGCGACAAGATCCTCGGCACCTCGCTGCTGATCGAAGCGTTTCTCTACGAAGAGCAAACGCGGCGTGGCATTTCATTGCAGCATTTCGATGAGTTTTCCGATGTCGCTGACCACTGCACGGTTTGCCATCGCTGCCTCAAGCCCTGCCCGGTGGATATCGATTTCGGCGATGTCTCGGTCGCCATGCGCAACTTTTTGCGCAAGCAGGGCAAGAAGAAATTCAATCCCGGCACGTTTGCCTCGATGACTTTCCTTAACCTGAAGGATCCGCGCACGATCAAATTATTGCGTGCTAGCATGATGGATTTTGGTTTCAAGGCGCAGCGTCTGGCGCACAAAGCTTTCAAAGCCCTGGGCCTGGTTCAGGAAACTCGCGCCCATCCCCCAGCCTCAGTCGGCAAGCCCAGCATCAAGGCGCAGGTAATCCACTTCATGAACCGGCCCATGCCGGGCAATCTGCCCAAGCGCACATCGCGTGGCTTACTTGATATTGAAGATGACAAGGTGATTCCGGTTATCCGCAATCCGCAAAAAACGACGGAAGACTCGGATGCGGTGTTCTATTTCCCTGGCTGCGGTTCCGAGCGCCTGTTCTCGCAGGTGGGGCTCGCCACGCAGGCTATGCTCTATGAAGTCGGCACCACGACTGTATTGCCGCCTGGCTATCTGTGCTGCGGCTATCCACAAACCTCGGCGGGCGAAGAGGACAAAGGTCAGAAAATCATCATGGATAATCGAGTGTTGTTCCATCGCATGGCCAACACCTTGAACTATCTTGATATCAAGACGGTGATCGTATCCTGTGGCACTTGCATGGACCAGCTGCAAAAGTATGAATTCGAGAAAATTTTCCCTGGCTGTCGGCTGCTGGATATTCATGAATATCTGATGGAAAAAGGCATCAAGCTGGATGGCCTGAGCGGAACCCGTTACATGTACCACGACCCCTGCCATACGCCGATGAAGACTTACGCCCCGCTGGCGGTAACTAATACATTGATGGGTCAGAATGTACCGTTGTCCGATCGTTGCTGTGGCGATGCAGGTTCTTTTGCCTATGCCCGTCCCGATATTGCTACCCAGGTGAAATTCCGCAAGCAAGAAGAGATCATCAAAGGCGCAGCACAATTACGCGCCGATGGATTTGTCGGCGAAGTGAAAATCCTTACCTCATGCCCGGCCTGCTTGCAGGGCTTGAGCCGTTATGACGATGATGCCAACACGCAAGCTGACTACATCGTGGTGGAAATTGCCAAAGCCTTGCTCGGTCCTGACTGGATGCCGGATTATGTGCGTACTGCTAATGCCGGGAGCATCGAGCGTGTGCTGTTGTAGGAGATCGCTGACAGCACAACGACTGCGAGCACCTTTAGCCTGTGAGTGATGTATGCTTTGCCTATGATGAGCAAGGATAATTGTGAGTTATGCGACTCCCCCGGTGGCGAGGTGTTATGGAGCGATACGCACTGCCGCGTAGTGCGGGTGACGGGACATGAAGGCGAGGCATTCCCGGGTTTTTGCCGCGTCATTTGGCAACTCCATGTGGCAGAAATGAGCGACTTGACAGCAGCTGAGGCCAGCCATTTAATGCGCATCGTAGCCGCCGTTGAGCGCACCCTGCGCGAACTGCTCACGCCAGATAAAATCAATCTCGCCAGCCTGGGTAATTTGGTACCTCATCTGCACTGGCACGTCATTCCTCGCTGGCACGATGATAGTCATTTCCCCTCGCCCATATGGGCTGCCCCCAGTCGATCTGGCAGCCCACGCGCCATACTCTCTAGCGCCGCACTTAGCTCCGCATTACACCAACAGATTTTGCCCAGGAGTCACAACAAATGATTTTTGACCTCCCCGAGACAGGCACAGAACAACCGCCCGCGTTTACCAACGCAACTCACTGCAACGACTGGTTAAAAACCGTTCCGCTCGCGAACGCGATGCAGGCTCAGGCCATTTTTTTACGGCAACTCACCCTGCTTGCGCGCTTCACCTTGTCGATCAACGAACGTTTCGCGGTTCTGGAAACCCTGCGCGGCCCCATACGCCAGGCGCAAGATGCCATGGCGAAAAAATTCATTGGCCGGCCGCTACCCTTTTCACCCTCAGAACAAGCGGCATTAGATAGCACTCTCGCCATATGGCAATCTCTGCTGACAAATTATCTTCATTGTTTTGAAGAAGATGACACCCTATCCAGTGCAACCACGGTAACCACTGCCCCGGCAGAACCTTCGAAAAAAAATGCCACCGTGGTTGAACGTGCGTTGGCTACCCTTGCCGACTGGCAAATTGATCTCATTCAAGGCAAACGTCTGCCAGATTTCGGATACTGGAAAAAATTACACCAAGTTTTCTCCTTGACCGAATCCACAGGACTCGCCGACCAAATAATTCACGACTCTTTGCGTTATGGCAAACAGACGGTCACACCACTCGCTGTTTACGCAGAATGCCATCTACTCTATATCATCAGCCCCTACGAACTTTCCCCGCGTGATCTAGCTTGGGTAGTTCGCTGGACGCAACGTTGGGGAATCAAGATAAAACTTCTCACCGCACCGCCTGAAGACATTCGCCACTGTGCGCATCCCTTATGGGTTGATCTTGACTCCGACCAGCCTGCAGACCACATTCCCCGACAATCAACACAAGGTCGCTGGCTAGAGACTACGGAACTGCGCACCAGCCTGACATCTCGCCTGACACTACTCGAACAAGGTCGCGCACCGGCGGATCTGCAACTTGGCGGTGATGTGATCCAACCTACCGCTGGCAAACTACTGGCGCGCTTGCTACATCGCTGGTGTCAAGGGGGTAGTGCGCGTAAGCATGTGCGCCAAGGTGCCAGCGGCAATTGCCGCTTCATTGCGGGCTATGATGCAGTGCATTTTCATTTGTCAGGGCAGCGCACTTTTCAATCTACACCCCAAGACGATGCAGCCCTACGCCTGGAGCAAGAAAAATTCGCAATATTTGGCGACATGAGCCATCGGCTGGATATCGCTAGGCCAGCGCCTGACCCCACTCATATTGAAAATTGGGAGATCATGGATGACTGGAGGTTATTGGATACATCCGCTACGGGCCTGCGCATTTCACGACCACTCAAAGAGGGAGTACGCATTGCCACCGGCTCACTGATTGCGGCCCACATTCAACAGACCTCAGCCTTTGTCATTGGCTGCGTACGATGGACATTGCGCCAGGATACCGACTCCCTAGCTGCGGGCATTCAGCTTTTCCAGGGGGAAACCCAGGCTATCATGGCACGCCCGGTTGATACCGAACACACCGCGTACCGCCCGGCTTTTTTTATTGACACGAACGAGGCAGATGATGAGCCTGCCAGCCTTGTGCTCCCTGTCGGCAGCTTTCAGATTGGTCGCCGCATAGAGGTCATGCGAACCTCTGCAGAAGTTGTCACCCTCACACGCCTTATTGCACACGGCAGCGAATTTGAACGCTGCACGTTCACGACTTGAGAGCAGCTTTTACCTTGCTTTGTCATATTTACTTCATTCAGGTGTAACAAATAAGTCACAAACGTTTTCTAAACTGCGGTAGCCGCTGACAGAGACCGACACGTGGCGTCTTTGTTAATGGTTAAATTTCTAAATGCAGGATTACTAAAGGGTGACTTATGCAGAAAAAACTTATTGCACTGGCTCTTTCGAGCTTGGCTAGCTTATCCGGTGCCGCTTTTGCACAATCCAATGTGACAGTGTATGGCGTCGTTGATGGCACTTTCGACATCATCAATACCAACAGCGCAACTGGCGCTGGTCGGGGCGCACCTGACTATACCCGTGTTCAATCCAATGGTTCGCGCCTGGGCTTCAAAGGTACCGAATCGCTAGGTAATGGCATGAACGCGTTCTTCCAGATTGAGTCGAATGCCAAATTTG